>DASXMT010000274.1:0-7917 GCA_036495505.1 Acidimicrobiales bacterium
CCCCTCGGCCACGCATGCTCGGCCGGATCGGGGGGTGTCGGCGATGACCACGCTGCTCGAGCCCATGACTCCGGACACCGAGTTGGAGCACCCTCGGCCCACGCACCGGAGCTGGGTGCGCAGGTTCGTCCAGGGCCGCCCCGACGGCTGCGACGCCCCTGACGGCCGAGCAGCAGCAGACCCTTTCGAATGCCGCCCTCGCACAGGACAAGCAACTGAAGTAACGCACATCCTCACGCCGGCCACTCCCCTGGAGCGGCAGTGACCGCCGCGGTCGGAGCGAACTGGACGTTCTAGCCCGTGTGCGAGTTGGCGGGACCGGGGTTGCGCTGGGATTCACAGGTGGCGCTCAGCAAGGTCCCAGCCGATCCGCGTCCGGGTTGCTCAAAGTGGCACCCATGATCGACAGCCACACCGAAATGAGTGGGGCGGAAGCCCCTCGGCCGCGCCTGCTCGGCCGGATCGGGGGGTGGCGGCGATGACCACGCTGCTCGAGCCCATGACTCCGGACACCGAGCCGGAGCCCCCTCGGCCCACGCACCGGAGCTGGGTGCGCAGGTTCGTCCAGGGCCGGCCCGACGACCCGCGTTGGGTCCGTCCCATGCTCATGGCGCTCCTGGTGTCCACTGCTGTGGCCTACCTGTGGGCATTGGGAGACTCCGGCTGGGCCAACTCCTTCTACTCGGCCGCGGTGCAGGCGGGCACCAAGAGCTGGAAGGCCTTCTTCTTCGGTTCGTCGGATGCCTCGAATTTCATCACCGTCGACAAGCCCCCCGCTTCGCTGTGGGTGATGGAGATCTCCGCCCGTATCTTCGGCCTGAACTCCTGGAGCATCCTGGTGCCCCAGGCGCTCGAGGGAGTCGCCACCGTGGCCGTCCTCTACGCCACTGTGCGACGGTGGTTTAGTCCGGGCGCGGCGTTGATGTCGGGGGCACTCTTGGCCCTGACCCCGGTTGCCGTCCTGATGTTCCGCTTCAACAACCCCGACGCCCTGTTGGTGCTGTTGCTCACCGTGGCCGCCTATGCGACCGTGAGGGCCCTCGAGCGGGCCCAGACCTCATGGCTGGTCGTGGCCATGGCCTGCATCGGCACCGGGTTCATCACCAAGATGTTGCAGGCGTTCATCCTGGTGCCGGTCATCGGTGTTGCCTACCTGATCTTCGCCCCCACGCCCTTGGCCCGGCGGATCCGCCAGCTCCTGGCAGCCGCGGTGGCACTCGTGGTCTCGGCGGGATGGTGGGTGGCTGCCGTGGCGCTCACTCCTGCCGCCAGCCGCCCGTACATCGGCGGCTCCCAGGACAACAACATCCTCAACCTCATCTTCGGTTACAACGGCTTCGGCCGGCTCTCGGGAAATGAGTCTGGGAGCGTCGGCGGCGCTGGTGCGGCGGGTTCCCGTTGGGGCGCGACGGGATGGGGTCGCCTGTTCGGCTCGGACATGGGCGGCCAGATCTCGTGGCTGCTTCCTGCCGCTCTGATCCTGCTTGCGGCAGGACTGTGGATCACGCTGCGGTCGCCGCGCACTGATCGGACCCGAGCCGCACTCGTGCTGTGGGGCGGGTGGCTCTTGTTGACCGCCGGCGTGTTCAGCTTTGCCGCCGGCATCATCCATCCCTATTACACCGTGGCCCTGGCGCCGGCGGTCGCCGCGCTGGTCGGTATCGGCTCGGTGATGCTGTGGCAGCGCCGGGAGCAGCTGTGGGTGCGGATGCTCCTCGGTGCCACGCTGGCTCTGACGGGGGTCTGGGCCTACGTGCTGTTGAACCGCAGCCCGAACTGGCTTCCAGCCCTCCGGATCCTGATCCTGGTGACGTGCGTGGCGGTGGGCCTGGCCATTGCCGTGGTCCCTCGGCTCCGCGGGCGGACAGCCTTGGCCGTTGCAGCCGTAGGCGTGATCGCCGCCTGCGCCGGGCCGGCAGCGTATGCGGTCAACACCATCGGCACCCCGGAATCCGGGGCCATCCCGTCCGCCGGCCCCACCGTGGCCGGAACGCTGGGTGGCCCCGGCGGATTCGCTGGCGCTGGAGGTTTCGGCCGTGCCGGCGCCGGTGCCGGTGGTGCCGGTGGGGTCGGTGGGGTCGGTGGGACCGCAGGGTCTGGTGGCCGCACCTTGCCTGGCGCTGCGGGCGGTCGCTTCCCACGGGCCGGCGCGGGCGCGGGCCAGGTTTCCGGGGCCGGTGGTTTCGGGCGGTTCAGACGCGGCGCCACAGGGGCGACCGGCGCGCCCGCGTTTGCCGGCGGTGGTGCCGGTGGTGCCGGCGGTGGCGGTGGTGCGGGTGGGTTCCTGAACGCCACCACTCCGGGTAAGGCACTGACCGCCGCACTCCAGAGCAACGCTGGCCAGTACAAGTGGGTGGCGGCCATCACCAGATCGAACTCCGCCGCTGGTTACCAGTTGGCCTCGGGTGACCCGGTCATGGCCATCGGCGGATTCAACGGAACCGATCCAGCACCGACCCTGGCCCAGTTCGAGGCCTACGTCGGGGCCGGAAAGATCCACTACTACATCTCGAGCGGCGGCTTCGGCGGAGGTGGCTTCGGAGGAGGAGGCATCGGAGGTGGATCGGGTGGGGACGCGTCGAAGATCAGCAGCTGGGTGGCGAGCCACTTCACGGCAAAGACGGTCGACGGCACGACCATCTACGACCTGACCCAGCCGATCTCGACCTCGGGCACGACTGGTGCCTCGACCACCCCGACAACCTCGACCTCCTCGACAATCTCGGGCTGAGTAGGTCGGCGCTCAATGCGTCGGTGCTGAGGGCGTCGGTGCTGAGGGGGTCGGCGGTGGACGGGTCGGCGGTGGACAGGTCGGCGCTGATCGGGTGGGCGCTGAACCGGCGGAGGTCGCTAACGTCCAGGCGTGGCCGATCACTCGACACCGTTGGATGAGGCCGACGTCGACCCTGATCCGTTCGCCCAGTTCCGGCGGTGGTTCGAGGAGGCCGACTCCGAGGTGAGGATGGCCGAGGCGGTGGCGCTGGCCACGGTCGACGATCATTGCCGACCGTCGCTGCGGATGGTGCTCCTGAAGGGTTGGGACGACCGGGGCTTCGTGTTCCACACCAACTACGAGAGCCGAAAGGGGCGCGAGCTGGACGACAACGATCGTGCGGCCCTCTTGTTCTACTGGGACGCCTTCGGCAGGCAGATCCGGATCGAAGGCACCGTCGAGCCGGTGTCGGCCGAGGAGTCCGATGCCTACTTCGACACCCGACCACTCGGTGCCCAGATCGGTGCCCACGCGTCACACCAGAGTCGACCAACTGACAGCCGAGAGGCACTGGACCGGAGAGTGCGGGAGCTGACCAAAGAATTCGAAGGAAAGCCCGTACCTCGACCGGGGTGGTGGGGCGGGTATCGCCTGCGGCCCGACTATTTCGAGTTCTGGCAGAACCGGGACGACCGGCTGCATGACCGGTTGCGCTACCTGCCGAACGGGACCGCCTGGCGCATCGATCGCCTCCAGCCCTGACCGGGAGCAGTATCGATGCGTACGCGGCGACCTACCAGAGCTCGTCGATGTACTGGTCAGTGCCGATCACGGTGGGGATGAACGGCATAGTGATGACGGCTCGGCCGACGCCCGAATGCTCGAGGGCCGAGACCAGCTCACGCTGCTGTTCCCACGAGTCCAACGGATCACCGTCGACGAAGTAGAGCTGGAGCTTGCGGTCGGCCGCGTTCGGGTCGCCAGGAATGGGAACCGGGACGTCGTCTTCCACGCCGTTGGCGTGGAGTGCCCATGACGACACGTTGGCCACTGAGGATCCCGGCAGCCATTCGGGCAGCGTCTCGTCGAACCACCGGTCGACCGCCTGATGGTCGGAGCCGTCGGCCGGCTCGACGAACTGGGCGATCAGGCCGCCGAAGCGACGGTCGAGGGCCAGCTCGAGCGGCACCGGGTCGGGGTCCCGGTAGGCACGCCAGTCGTAGTCGTACATCGCCGTGTTGTAGTGGGTCCGGTGGGCGAATCCCCGGTCGGCCTCGTACAGCCGGCGCACCTGCTCGCCGGCCCATGGCAGCCACTCGTCGAAGGACCCGCCCAGGATGTAATAGACGCAGGCGTAGGAGCCGTCGCTCCGTTCGAACGGCCAGCCCTGGTCCCCACCCACACGCGCATCCTTGTGCCGGCGGGTGGCTACCCACCGGCTGCCGGCGAAGTCGGCTGCACCGATCATGCAGCCGGCGTAATAGTGGTCCCGCTCGTACCACCGGTTGTAGGAGAACTCGTAGCCGCGGTGGGGATCAGTGAAGACCCACAGGATGTTGCCGACGGTGATGGGCTCGTCGATCTGGCGTACCAGGCGACCCGGTGCGTAGTGAAGGCGGTCGGCGTATCGGTCTTCAGGGGGCACTGTCTCTCCTTGAAACGCAGCTAGCTGATGGGATGCTCAGAATCTCGTGGTGGGACGGAACATGCGCACCACCATCGTCCCGCCGGGACCGGACGAATTCCACCCGATCACCAGGGCATGGCCACCCGGCCTCGCCTGGGCGTGGCTGGCCAACAGCAGGGCGGTGGCATGATCCCTGATTCCTGATCCGGCTCCGGCTCCGGCTCCGGTGACCACGACCACCTGACCGCTCACGTCGTACAGGTCAAGACCGGGCATCACTGCTCCTTCCGGGCTCCCGCCCACCGATGGCTCTGGTGACCGCAGTCGTGGCCTGCACCAGCCGTTCGCCCAGCCTCGGCACCTCCTCGGCTGTCACGGTGGGCGGCAGGTCGAACAGAGACAGAGCCAGTTGCACCGAGGCATCGGCCGCGAAGACCGGTGCCGCGAGCATGCTCAACCGGTAGGAGTGATGGGGCTGGAGATCCACCAACAGGTACTCCTGCTGACCGAGCTCCTCCAGCACCTCCGACAGCGGTCGGTCGCCGTCCGCCATGGCCCGCTCCAACAGCGCCCGCGCATCGACCTCGAGGGACAGCGAGTACCCGCGCTGGCGGACCCGGTCCACCGCGGCCCGGTAGCCGGCCAGCTGCGCCTCGGTGGCGTTGGGGCCCAGCTTGCGCAGCCATCGGTCGATCCGGGTCGGCCCGGCCCAGGCCATGAACACCGTGCCCAGAGGCGGGGCCAGGGGGATCCGCTGGCCCGCCTGCACGTGGACGCTCAGGGGCCTGGCGCTCCCGATCACGGCCAACAGCACTATGTCGTCGCCGAGCACTGCGGACGCCACGCACTGCACGCTCAAGTCCTTGGTCAGTTCCTGCATCTCATCTCGGGCGTAGTCGACCACCTCGAGCTGGCGAGCCCCGGCGGCACCGGCGATGGTGGTCAGTGCCGGTCCCAGGCGGTAGGTCTTGTCGCGGGGATGACGCACCACCCACGCTCGTTCGGTCAGGGTGGCGAGCAGGGCATGCGCCGTGGCCTTGCTCAGCTCGAGTTGCCGGCACAGCTCGGACAGGGTGAAGTCACGATCGGGGTTGGAGCCGAGGAACTCGACCACATCAACAATGCGCTCGGCCGACGTTGACTGCGCCACGGTGCCGACTTAGGCGCGCGGACCCGGGGTGGCCGAGTCCGGAGTGGCGGCGCTGGCCGAGTCCGGGGCCGCGGCGGTGGCTGAGTTCGGGGCGGCCGCGGGGGTGTTCCCTGCGGCATCCAGACTGGCCCGAACGGCAGAGCCGATGGCCTCGGCCAGGACACGGTGGCCCTCGTCGCCCGGGTGGACCCCATCGGCCAGCTGATCCGCAGTCAACAGGGCTCCACCTCGTACCAGGTGAAGCCGGGGGTCGAGCGCGCATCGTCGCTCGATTCTCGCCTCGATGACCGACCGCAGGTCCGCCAGTGTGGCTCCCAGATCATTGTGCTGATCCTCGGCATCGGGTCTGATCACCGGAGAGGCGACCACGATCGGGGTGTTGGGGTGCCCGGTACGGACCAGATCGACGAATGCATCGAGACCGGCTCCGACCTGCTCAGCGGAGTGCTGAATGCGAGTCCAGCAGTTGGTCCCGTAGCTGAGGCTGATCACATCGGCGGGCAGGCCGGCGATCTCCTCGGCGCTGACCATCTCGCCCCGGGCCGCACCGGCGTAGCCCATGTTGATGACGTCGAGGCCGTAGCGCCGACCGGCGACCGCCGGCCACGCCCGCCCCGGATTGCTGGCCGCCCAGCCTTCGACGATCGAGTCCCCGTAGCAGAGCCAACGGGGCTGGGGCGGCGCCGGTCGAACCCTCCCGCCCACGCCGCGAACAGCCAGGAGGGACGGACGCATTCCCTCTGGCAGCGTGACCACCGTTCGATCGGAGCCGTCCGAAGTGGGGACCCGAGGGCCGCCGTTGGCGTTGGCGGCCACCCGCAGGGTCACCCGACCTTGGCCCAGCACCGCGGGCACGTCATCAATCACGGACTGGCCTCGCCAGGACGTGAAGGTGGTCCCTGATCCTTTTCCCCGGTAGCCGAGGTCCGTCGTGGCTGTCTCGTATGCGATCTCGATCGCCTCGGCCTCTCCCACCAGCTCCAGCCGCACGCCGACCGGGATACAGGCGGTCGCCCAGGTGTCGGCGGGGAGTCGTCCGGCGTCGACGGGGAGTGCGCGCGGATAGGGCACGCCCGGTGCGGCGGGAAAGACGCAGCCGGCAAGGAAGGGCTCGACCTCGGCCGGGCGATGGGCGGCTGTTGTTCCCGTCGAAGCGGCCGGCGCAGGCGAGGGCGCGGGCTGCTCGTGGCCGCCGCTGGACATCAGGCGCCGCCGCCTACCGCTGCGGCCGAGACCTCCACGTCGCGCCGGCGCAGCTCGGGGATGATGCGAGTGCCGAGCAGCTCGATGGTGCGCAGGATCGACTCGTGCGACAAGAAGCCGAACTGCACGTAGCAGATCAGCTGGTCGACGCCGAGGGCCTCGTAGCGCAGGATCTTCTCGAGGCATTGGTCAGGGTCGCCGACGATGATCATGTCGGCATCGGAGAACTCGTGGGGGTCGAAGTCACCCGTCATCTGCCGGCGCAAGAGGGGAAAGGCCGAGTCTTGCTGATCCTTGGGCAGGTGAGGGAGCTCCCATTCGATGGTGAACTCGGCCAGGTTCTTGTACCACCACCACACCGAATCCCAGATGCCGTCCTCCTCGCACTGGGCCATCGAGTCGGCACAGTGCACCAACGTGTAGGCAGCCACGCGGTTGTTGTGCACCCGGGTGATGGGCGTGGCCCGGCTGCTGGCCGCCCGGTACTGCTCGATCTGCGCCGCCATCCGCTCGAGCGGCTGCATGATGGCGAAGGAGAGGAGCCCGAGACCCATGTCTCCGGCCATGGCGGCACTGCCATCGCTTGTGGCGGCCATCCACGCCGGCGGATGAGGGTCCTGGACCGGCTTCGGGGTCACCATGCGCCGGGGGAAGTCCAGGTACTTGCCGTGGAACTCGAAGTACTCGGATTCCCACATGCCGACGATGGCTTCGATGGCCTCGCGAGCTTGGTCCTTGCTCTGCTCCCGATCGACGCCGAAAGCGGTCTGCTCCATCGGCGTCGAGCGGCCGGTGCCCCATTCGACCCGGCCATTGGAGAGGATGTCGACGGTGGCCACCTTTTCGGCCACCCGCATAGGCGGTCCGAAGGCGTGGGGCAGCAGCGTGACCCCGAAGCCGAGCCGGATCTGCTCGGTGATCTGGGACAGCGCTCCGAGGACCACCTCGGGTGCCGGGCAATGGGAGCGACCCGCCCGGAAGTGGTGCTCCACGTGCCAGGTTGTGTGGAAGCCGAGCCGGTCGGCCAGGCGGACCTGCTCGAGCGCCTCCCGATAGGACCGCTGCTCTGCCTGGCGCTGCCCCAGGGGGTGGGGCCCGGGCCAGGGTCGGGGGCAGTCGATCTCGTAGAGCAGGTCGAGCTTCATGGGGGTCCCCTCCTAGGTTGTTCGGTATATCGAACAACAGTCGAAATATCGAATGAAGTCACTATGAACCCCATGAACC
>DASXMT010000275.1:0-24528 GCA_036495505.1 Acidimicrobiales bacterium
ACCCATCGTACGGGTCGCCGTGCAAGGTTCACCGGGTGATCGAGGCCCGGGGACTCTCCAAGCGGTTCGGCAACGTGGTGGCCGTGGACGACTTGTCCTTCGATGTGCGTCCAGGGGCCGTGACCGGTTTCCTGGGGCCCAACGGATCGGGCAAGTCCACGACGATGCGCATGATCATGGGTCTCGACTCGCCGGCGTCGGGCACCGTTACCGTGTTGGGCCGGCGATACCACGACCTGCCCTGGCCGTTGCGGGAAGTGGGCGGCCTCCTCGAGGCGAAGGCCATTCATCCTGGTCGCTCCGCCCGGGCCCATCTACTCACCATGGCTCGTAGCAACGCCATCCCGCCGGGACGCGCCGACGAGGTGCTCGAGCTTGTGGGCCTCACCTCTGTGGCCGGCAAACGGGTGGGCAAGTTCTCGCTTGGCATGGGCCAGCGCCTTGGCATCGCGGCCGCGCTGCTCGGCGACCCTTCGGTCCTGTTGTTCGACGAGCCGGTGAATGGCCTCGACCCCGAGGGAATCCGGTGGGTGCGCAACCTGTGCAAGGAGCTGGCCGGCGAGGGCCGCACCGTGTTCGTGTCGAGTCATCTCATGGCTGAGATGGCGCTCACAGCCGACCACCTGGTCGTTATCGGCAAGGGCAAGCTGATAGCTGAGACCTCGGTGGCTGACTTCGTGGCCGGCAGCTCTCGTCAGTCCGTCAAGGTGCGCACGCCGGCGCTCCTCCAGTTGTCGGATGCCGTGACCAACGGCGGCGGGACCGCTATCACCGATGGCGACGGGTCCATGACGGTCACTGGTTTGTCGGCACCCGAGGTCGGTGACCTAGCTGCGTCGATAGGCGTCGCCCTGCACGAGCTGACTCCTGTCGCTTCTCTGGAGGACGCCTTCATGGAGCTGACCGACGAAGCCGTCGAGTTCCGGGGTGGATCGTGACCGCGGTGGTCGAGGCCCGAGCCCCCTTCGAGAACCCGCCACCCCCAGGCCGTGTCGGCCTACGCCGGGCCATTGCGGCCGAGTGGACGAAGCTATGGTCGGTCCGCTCCACCACGTGGACGCTCGTCGCCACCGGAGTGGCCGTGGTCGGCTTGAGCGCATTGAGCACCGGGACCGTGAGCTCCTCCGACATCATCGGCGACCCCACCGCCCGGAGCCTTGTCGGCATCTTCCTCGGCCAACTCGTCTTCGGCGTCCTCGGCGTGTTGGTCATGAGCGCCGAGTACGGCACCGGGACGATCCGCGCCACCTTGTCGGCGGTGCCCCGCCGACCCGTCGTGCTGGCGGCCAAGATCCTCGTGTTCGGGGCTGTAGCGGTGGTGGTGAGCGAGATCCTCGCCTTCGCCGCCTTCTGGCTCGGTCAGGCCCTCCTTTCGGCCAAGCACTCTCTCGGGTCGTCGGATGCGATCACGCAGCACGCCCACCAGCTCGGGGTGCGGCTTCCCCACAACATCCAGGGTCTGCTCTCTACGGACTCTGCGTCGTTGGGGCAGCCGGGCGTCGTGCGGGCCGTAGTCGGCGCCGGTCTCTATCTCGCCGTGCTCGGGCTGTTGGCGTTGGGACTGGCCACAATCATCCGGCACACCGCGGGCGCCATTTCAGCCTTTGTCGGGATTGTCTTGGTTCTCCCCCTTATCGTGGAGGCGTTGCCCACCTCGATCGGTAATGCGGTGGCCCGCTACCTGCCGGCCAACATCGGTCGTGTCCTGTTCTCCACCCATGGTGTGCCCGACAGCATCGGCCCTGGTTTTAGCCCGTGGACGGGCTTCGCTCTCCTCGTGGCGTACACCTTGGTGGTCCTGGGGCTCGGCTGCTGGGTGCTCGTGCACCGCGACGCCTGACGCCGGCCCGGCCTCCTCGGCTCTGAGTGGCATCAGCGCCTTTCCATCCAGTGACGCGTCTCATGCCTTCCGGCATTCATCCGCCGGCGGGGACCGACCAGGTAAACGATGGCGACCGCAGCCCCGATGAACCCGAAGACCAGCCATCCGACGACCGAACCGGCGATCCATGCAACCTTCCTTGAGAGCGCCATAGTGCTCTGGGGACGTCTCACCACGTCGACGACCATCCACACGACCAATATCAGCGACACGGCGTACAGGACAAGCGACGACGCACTCGAACCGACTAACGCAATCATGCTTCCTCCAGACGCCATGGGACAGGATTACGTGCCCCTTGCGGTCGAGGGGAGCGTGATGCCCTCCGATGGCAACGTACCGTGCAAACATGGCTTCACTGACTCCGTCGTCGAATTGTTAACGGGATATTGACGCGTCTGCCCCCTCCTGGGCAGGGACACTGAACAGCGTTCGGTTGGAGGCCCTTACCACAACCAAGACCAGTACGATGGGCGGACGGCCCGGTCGAGCCCGGCGGCCAGCCGGGCGGTAGGTGAGTTCTCCACGCAACCGGGTGG
Organism: Acidimicrobiales bacterium; assembly: GCA_036495505.1. Classification (GTDB taxonomy): domain Bacteria; phylum Actinomycetota; class Acidimicrobiia; order Acidimicrobiales; family RAAP-2; genus DASXMT01. The sequence goes on from DASXMT010000275.1 coordinate 2,422, forward strand.
GATCGATCATCGCTGGTCGCCGCCGGTTCTCAGCCCACAGTAGGCGGCCCATCGCACCGACTCTCAAGCGATGTTTCCAAAAGAATCTGCTCTCGAAGAGATCTCTTCGCCGGGCTTGCCCGTAGTCCATGAGTAGTCAGGAATACATCATTCGGGAATACATCAGAAAGAGCAGAGAAGGGCACATGAAACGCACGAGCAAGATCCGAGTCGCACGTATCGCAGGCGTCGCCGTGGCCGTTGGCGGACTGTCGGGATCGCTGGCTGTGGCGGGCGTGGCCAATGCCGCGACCGTCACCAAGATCTCGACGGCGAAAAACGCCAAGGTGGGAACGTACCTCGTGAGCGGCAAGACGGTCTACACCCTGCAAGCGGGCAAGCCCTGCAACGCTGCGTGTCTGAAGTTCTGGCCCGCGGTCACGCTGCCGCACGGTGTGACCAAGGCACAGGCCGGTACCGGCGTGAACGCCGCGAAGCTCGGCACGAAAAAGACCAGCAGTGGCGCCCTCCAGGTCACCTACGGCGGTAAGCCGCTCTACTTCTTCGTCAGGGACACGAGTAAGGGACAGGTGAACGGGAATGTGACGGATGCGTTCGGCAAATGGACTGCCGTGGTCACGGCCAAATCGACATCGTCTGGTTCGGGCTCTGGCTCAGGTGGGTCCACCGCCGGTTCAGGGGGAGTGTCGTTCTAGTAACGGGTTTTGCTGGTGAGAGGCGGTCATGTCGTCTGTTCTGACCACTCGCCGATTGCTGAAAACCAATCGCTGAAAAGGAGCGACCGATGACAATTCGCCAGCCGCTGACAAGGAGCGACCGTGTTGGGCGAGTCGAGCAACGATCTGGCAGGGACGCACCGATGGCACTAGACAACCGGCGGCGCTCGGTTCGCGATTGGCTGAGGCTGGTGCTTCGGGTAGTCGGGGCTGGACTGTTGATCGCCACAGCGGCGATTCACCTTGACTTGTATCTCACCGGTTACCGGACCATCCCGACCATCGGTTGGCTGTTCCTCCTTCAAGTGATCGCCGCGTTCGTCCTCGGCTTGGTCGTTCTTGCCACCGGAAGCCGGTTGGCGGCGGCGGCAGGTGCCGGCTTTGCCCTCGCGACGCTCGGGGGGTACCTACTGTCGGTGTGGATCGGGCTCTTCGGGTTCCGGGAGGTTCGCACTTCTGTGGGTATCGAGGCCGCCATCGTCGAGATCGTCGCCTTCGCCGTACTGGCCGCGCTGGCCCTGGATCCGGGCGTTCAGCGTCAGCCCGTTGGGGTGGCGGCTCAGGGAACCGGATTGGTCGATCGTCTCCAAACCGGGTTGCCGCTGGCCCGGTGGATGATCGCCACGTTCTCGGTTATCGCTGCCGTGCTGTTGGGAGTTGCCCTGGGGACCACAGGGCCAGCGACCACCAACCTCTCTTCGACGGCAGTTCTGAAGGTCGCGAACATCCACGGTGCAATGGTGTTGACCAACGCAAAGGGGTTCACCCTCTATTGGTTTGCACCGGATACGCCGACGAAATCAACGTGCTACGGGACGTGCGCGGCGTACTGGCCCCCGGTGACCGGGAAACCAGTTGCCGGAGCGGGCGTGACCGGCCAGTTGGGCACGATCAAACGATCGGACGGCCAGACTCAGGTCACCTATGACCGGCATCCGTTGTATACGTATGTCGGCGACTCTGCTCCCGGCCAAGCCAGTGGCAACAACATCAATTTGAACGGTGGGTTGTGGTTCGAGATCAAAGCGTAAGGCTGGCAACGATCGCCAGGGTGGCTGGCGCGTGCCATTGGCTAATCCCGCTCGACCGTTCGTAGACCTCGCGCCGGCGTCCACGACTCGACAACCAGTTTGGTGGCCTCGGCGTTGAGCCTCGTGATGACGATCTCGGTGACGTCGGCGACGAACATGTCCCCGTCAGGCTCGCTGGTCGCGTCGCCCGCGGTCACCGGGCCGGCGGGGATGGCACGTCCAGCGATCTTCGCCTCGCCCGGCCACTCGCCCTCCTTGCCCTCCTCGGGGTGAAAGGTCGGGCCGTGCAGGGCGAAGCGGGAATTCCGTTTGAGGTCCGCCCCCTTCCGTGCGCCGGGCATCGAACCGAAGCGCAGATCGCCGCCCTCGAACTCGCACTCGATGCCGGAGATGCGGGGCGAGCCGTCGGAGCGCAAGGTTGCGATTGTCTTGTGCCGAGCGGCGTCGAACAGCTGCTGCACGCGCCCAGCGAACTCCGGTTCCGCCTGCTGGATCGTTTTCCACGCCGGCATGGCCGCGTAGCGTACCAGCGTGTTCCAGCCGCGCGCATGCGAACAGCCCGCGTCGCATCCTCCAAGCGCTGTTCAAGCGCATGAGCGAGGAGGTCGGCGAAGCGCCGCCTACCGCCCACCGGGAGCGTGACGACGTAGGGAGTGAGAACCGCCTGGCGGGGTGCCCGACTCTTCAGCCCAGCTGAGGGTACGCTCGCCCTCTCAGCTCATGGGCGGCGTCGGGTCGTCGCCCATGAGCTGATAATCATTGGGCGACGTTTGGGTCGGGTCCGGATCCCACTGTCATCGACGTTCGCTTTCTTGAATGCTCGTTGGGAGCACTGGTGGAGACCAGCCGATAGAGCTCACGCCCGAGGAGCTGGCGAATGGGTTGAACGGTGCAATTGCGGCTGGCACCAGCAACGGCCAGGCTATCGATCTGACCGATGCCCGACCTGGTCTCACCCTCCCTCACCGCTCCGATCGACGAAAGGCTGTCATGACCTTGAACGTTCGTTCCGAAATTGGCCGGCTGCGCCAGGTCATCGTGCACCGACCCGGGCTCGAGTTGTCTCGACTGACGCCCGAGAACATCGGCGATCTCCTCTTCGACGGCGTCATGTGGGCGAAGAAGGCGAAGGAGGAACACGATGCGTTTGCCGAAGCTCTTCGAGACAAGGGGGTGCAGGTGCACCTCTTCGGCCGGCTCCTGGCCGAGACGCTCGAGCTTCCCGAGGGACGCGCCTTTGTCCTTGACCGCGTATGCACGCCGGAGAACCTCGGCCCCTCGTTGGTCGGGCCGGTCCGTCGCCTCTTCGACGATCTGAGCGGAACCGAGCTTGCCGAGTACCTGGTAGGTGGGGTCCTCAAGGCCGACCTGCAACCCCTCCGGGTCCACAGCCTCAAATGGAACATGCTGACGACTGACGATTTCATCCTCGATCCACTGCCGAATCACCTCTTTCAGCGCGACAACTCCTGCTGGATCTATGGCGGCGTGACGGTGAATCCGATGGCCAAGCCTGCCCGCCAGCGCGAGTCGCTCCACATGCGCGCCATCTACCGCTTCCATCCCCTCTTCGCCGGAGGTGACTTCATCACCTATTACGGGGATGAGGACCGAAGCTACCAACCGGCCACCATCGAGGGCGGGGACGTCCACGTCATCGGGCATGGTGCGGTGTTGATCGGAATGGGCGAACGAACCACCCCGATGGCCGTTGAGACGGTGGCCCACGCGCTGTTCGACGCCGGGCAGGCCACCGCCGTAGTCGCCATCGAGCTACCCCGATCACATGCGTTTATGCACCTCGACACGGTCATGTCCATGGTCGACAAGGCTACCTTCGTCTTGTATCCCTTCCTTGACCAGCATCTACGCAGTTGGACCGTGACTGATGGCGCGAAGCCCGGTGATCTGTCAGTCAGCCTCAACCACAGTTTGTGGAACACGGTCGCCGACCTGCTGGAGGTCCCCGAGGTCACCGTGTTGAAGACCGACCAGGACATCCGATCGGCTGAGCGAGAGCAGTGGGATGACGGCACGAACTACCTGGCTGTTGCCCCCGGCGTTGTCTTCGGCTACGAACGAAATGTGGCCACCAACACCATGCTGCGCAACCACGGCATCGACGTGGTGACTGTCGCCGGGAGCGAGCTCGGACGAGGGCGCGGGGGGCCGCGGTGCATGACCTGTCCTATACAGCGCGATGCGGCGTAGTCGATGACGAAACGCCTGTGCGTTGCTTGTTCTCTACTTGCCTAGAACCCTCGACATTTTGGGCGCCCAGATGCCGGCGTGGGCGCTCGGGCGCCGACCCATCGAAGAGGCATTTTGCCATATGGAGAAATGGTGGCCGCTCCCGCTTATCTATCAGGAGCAGCCGGCTGACCACGGCGCCCGCCTCCGCGTCGGACGACCTGAGTATGGTGCACGTGGTGGATCACCATGAGAAGGCAACGCGGCTTGTCTGGCCCGGGAAGGCGCTACCCCTCGGCACGGCCGAGCGCCTCCTGGGTCCCGGCGCCCCATTCGAGCTGGCGATCGAGGACGGGTCGGGCTCCGCATTGCAGGTCTTCGAGCATCGACCGAAATCGCTCGTCGAGGTGCTCACATCTGGGGCGGACCGATTCCCGAATCGTCCATACCTGGTCTTTCCCGGTCGAACGTTGACATTCGACTCGGTCGTGGGCGCCGCGGCGCGCGTGGCCGAGGGCCTCAAGTCGCGCTTCGGCGTGGGCACCGGTGACCGTATTGGCATCGCCGCCGCCAACCACGTGGAGTACGCCTTGTTGTTTTGGGCGGCGGCGTCGCTCGGCGCCATCACCGTGGGGTTCAACGGCTGGTGGACCGGTCCGGAGCTGGCTTACGCGGCCAGGCTCACCGAGCCGCGGGTCGTCTTCACCGATCGTCGACGGATGGAGCGGGTTGCAGGAATCGACCTCGACACCACTGTGTGCCCGCTTGAGGAGACCGTGGCCGAGCTCGAGGCGAACGGCGCGGGTGCGTCTCTGCCGGAGGTCGTCTCCGACGAGTGCGATCCCCTGGTCATTCTGTTCACGAGCGGAACAACGGGTCGGCCCAAGGGCGTTCCGATCAGTCATCGCAACATCATCCACTTCGCGTTGGCCACCCAGCTACGGGGAGCCGAACTCCGGGCCCGGGCGGCGTCGGCTGGTGTCGAGGCACCTGCGCCGCCGCTCCCGTGCGCGCTCAACGCCAGCCCGATGTTCCACGTTTCCGGGCTCACGTGCACGATGGTGCCCGCGCCGATGAGCGGGCTCACCCTCGTCTACCCGCCACCCGGTCGCTGGCAGGAAGACGTCCATCTGGCCTTGACCGAGCAACACAACGTCTCGAATTGGTCCTTGGTGCCGACCCAGCTCTGGCGCCTGTTGGACTGGCCCGATTTCGAACGCTACGACCTCACGTCCCTCAGGTCGGTGGGGGGTGGAAGCGCTGTCTGGCCGCCACAGCTCTTGCGCCGGCTCGAGGAGCGCCTCCCGTGGGTGCGGCCCGCGTTGGGCCTCGGATACGGCATGACGGAGACGAATGGACTGGGCACCGCGCTCGGCGGTGCGGCCAGCTTCCTCCACCCGGACTCGGTCGGTGAGCCCTCGCCCACGGTGGAAGTGGAGATCCGCGATCCGAAGACCCGGCGGCCGCTGGCCGAAGGTGGAGTCGGTGAGATCGCGCTCCGTTCGGCCACCGTGTTTGCCGGGTATTGGCGGGATCCTGTTGCCACGGAAGCGGCCATTGAAGACGGTTGGTACCACACCGGCGATGTTGGTTCCCATCGTGAGGGTTTCGTGTACCTGGCCGGCCGGCGCAGCGATCTCATCATCCGAGGTGGCGAGAACGTCTCGCCCGTCGAAGTGGAGAACCGTCTCTTCGAGCATCCGGCAGTGGCCGAAGCGGCGGTCATCGGGGTGCCGCACGAGACGCTCGGCCAACAGGTGAAGGCATTCCTCGTCCTGAAGGACGGCCACGAGGTTACCGCCGAAGCGGTGCGTACCTTCTCAGGCGAAGCGTTGGCCAGCTTCAAGATTCCCGAGCACATCGAATTCGTCGACGCGCTGCCCCATAACGCATCGGGCAAGGTGCTCAAGCATCTACTGTTCGGGGAGGGAGCCACCAGTGACTTCATCGAGGAATGAGGAGTGGTCGGGGCTCGTAGGCGTCCGAGGCTCCGGTAGCCGGATCGACGACGAGGGAGGGGAGTGTCCGTATGGATGCAATCAAGATCGGTTGGCTGGGATCGGCGCTTGATGGGCCGGGTGGGGGCTACGACAAGATCCATCGAATGGCCTTCGACGAGGCAACGGAGGCAGGCTTGTTGGACCGGCCGGTAGAGCTCGTCCTTCATCCCGAGAACGGCCTGCCCCAGGGGTCGGCAAAGAACGCCACCGACGGATTCCGGTGGCTGGTCGATGAGGGCTGTATCGGCATCGCCGGCGCATACAGCTCGGACAACGCCATCACCGTCGGCCCACTGGCCAACGAGCTGCAGGTGCCGCTCATCAGCTGGTGCGGGACGGAGCAATTCCACGGCGACTACTGCTTTCGGTTGGGCAACGGCGACTGCGGAGGGGACGCCACGCTGATCGTGGCCTGGCTGAAGCGGCATGGTTACGAGCGGGTTGCAGTGCTCAGCGAGATCTCGCCCAACGGAGAGGAGTACTTTCGGTACTTCCGCCAAGAGTGCCGGCGACGGGGCGTTGCGGTGGCCGCGGTCGAAACCGTCTCCCAGACACCAGCCGATCTGACCGTCAATCTCCGCAACCTACGCCAGATCGAGCCGGACGCCCTTGTGTACATGGGCTACGGCATGTTGGCCGCGCAGGGCCTTCTCCGTGCGTCGCTGGACGAGCTCAGCTGGGACCCCCCGCGGATCATGACCACCGCGTTCATGTTCTATCTGATGGGCTTTGAGAAGTTCGAGGGTTGGGTGGGGGTCGACCAGTTGGACCCGACGAATCCGCTCGTCCAGAGCTTTCATCGACGATTCGTCGACCGCTACGGGCAGGATCCGCCCCTCTGGCCCAACGCAGTTCCCGTCCTGGCCTATGACACGGCAAGGGTGCTCGCCGAGGGCCTGTTCCGCGCCCCCATCTTGTCCGGCGAGGGCCTGAAGACCGGACTGGAGCGCATCCGGTTCATGCCCAGTACGACCGGCGGCCCGCACACGCACATTGCCTGCGCTCCCCACGAGCATGGCATGTTCCGTGGGGACTGGCTCCTCTACGGGCGGGTTCGGAACCAGGCCTTGGAGTTCGAGGGACTCTTCGAGCCGTGGGAGTCCTGATGTGAAGAGTCGTCCAACTGGCGACCGATGCTGTCGTCTACTGCTTTTCACCGTCGGTGGAACCCAACGATCGTTGACTTCGACGGGTAGCCCGGCGCGGCGGCGAGTTCACGACAGTTGGTCGCTGTTCCGTCAGCGAATCGGCAATGGGCCGGCGTTGCGGAGGGCGTCTCGGGTCCACCGTGCCAGAGCGCAGATGCCGCCGACTCCCTGACCATGGGGCGGGTGGAGCGGTGAGCCGATCGGCGAGCCGATAGGCCACACTCTCGTAGTTGACCCGCCATCCTCGAAAGTCCGGCCACGCCTCCTCGGCGCTTCGTTCCATCACGAAGCCAACTCCTTGAAGCATGCGGACGGCCTCGTCGAACTCCTCGAATGTCAGTTGGATCGGGCCTTCGGGGCTCGGGTCGGGGTCAATGTCCCAGCCGAGGGTGTTGCCGATGCGGTTGAGCGTAGTAAAGCCCATTCGCAGGCAGAGCCGCGCTTGAGAGGACGCGGTGTCAGGTGAGAGTGCCAAGTGGATAGCGGCTCCATCCAATACGGCGATCAGTCCCAGTAGCCACGAGAACCAGGGCTCCGGCGAGCGAAAGAGGAGAAGAACGGGGTACGTGGTGTGGCTCTCGGCCACGTCGGCTGCCCATTGTTCCCAAGCTGCGTAGAAATCAGGAAGCGCATCGGTGATGCCCACAAGCTGATGACGGGCCAGGATCTCCGGACCCCAAGCCGGGACCCCACCTCTGCTCTCTAACAATGCAACCAAACCCTCTCGCCGATTGAACGAGCTGTAGAGGGCAGGAAGGTACGCTATCTGGAGCGCGACTACCACAACCCACATGGCGCCGACGGCTATGTCGACGGCCAGGTTCTCGGGTCCCCCGGAGTGAACCGTTCCGACGGTGAACAGGGCCGTCGTTGCCTGGAGGAGCCCGTCAGAAAGGTTGTGCGTTGTGGGCTGCAGGATAAAGCCGAAGCCCACGATGAACAACGCAGCCCAGGTCAGGAGTTGGAAGATCAGGGCGACCGGCGCGGTAGGGGCGAGCAGTACATCCTTCCCCTCGTAGGTTCGGGCAAGTCGCGACAGCCCACCGAATGCAACTCGTACGACCTGATTGGCAAGCAACGAGATCCGCTCGATCCCGGTCGGTCTCCGGGGGAGCACCATGGTGAACAAGACGCTCGCCGCCGTGAGGACCACGATCAGAATTCCGACAATGAAGAAGGCTTCGCTCATTGGGCCAGCTACTTCCAATGATCCAGTGGGACGACCTATCGCTCGGACCCCATATATAGCAGCGAAAATCGTTCATGACTCATTGGAGGGCCAGGTCGGACGCCACATGAGCAACCTCTCCGCGAATGGAGACTGATCAGGCCTTGATCAGATGGTTGGGGTTCAGGACGAACTCGGTGGCGGCCCCGCTATCGAACTCGGTCGCCCCGGCGGTGCTAGCCCGTTGTCATCGGGCTCATCTTGATCACGGCGAAGGCAGCACCGTCGGGGTCGGACAGAACCGCAAAGCGCCCGGGAGGGATGTCTGTCGGAGGTACCAATGTGGTTGCCCCGAGCTCGGTCGCCTTGGAGACCGATGCGTCGGTGTCATCGACACCGAAGTAGACGAGCCAGTGTGCCGGAACCTCGGCTGGGACCATATCGGGCATGGTCATCATCCCTGCCAGTGACTTGTCGCCGACCTTCCACTCTGTGTAGCTCATCCCTCCCATGTCCAGGTCGTTTGGCTCCCATCCGAACACCTGTGTGTAGAAGGCTTTGGCCGCGGAGACGTCCCGGGTGTTCAGCTCGTTCCAGGCGAAGGTGCCTGGCTCGTTGGCCAGCTCGGCTCCCTTGAAGGACTTCGGCTGCCAGATGCCGATCGCCGCACCCGTCGGATCGGCGAATACCGCCATACGCCCGATGTCCCCGACGTCCATCGGTTCGACGAACACCATCGCCCCCGACTTCTTGGCCTGGCCGACCGTCGCGTCAGCGTCATCGACGGAGATGTAGGAAACCCACGCGCTGGGCTGGCCCTCCGTGACCGGCATGTTGCCGGCTACCGTCTTCCCGCCCTTGCGCATGAGGGTGTAGTGCCCCATTTCCTCGCCCTGGTCGTCTGCTTCCCAGCCGAAGAGAGTCCCGTAGAAGGAGTTGGAGACCTCGAGATCCTTGGTCCCGTGGTCGACCCAGGACGGGGTTCCGGCGGCGTACATAGTGAACTCCGGCATGTGCTACTCCTCCTGTTTGTATGGGGTGACGGTGACCTCCCCACCCTACGCAGAGTAGCGTCAAGTGACCCCAAGATCGACGTGACCTGACGGTCCACGTTGGCCATGGCGTGACCTCGCCGGCGCGTACGAAGTTGGCTGTCCGTTGGTCGTGTGGACGCGCCCGCGACAATGGCGCGGTGTCACAGAGAGCTGACCGCTCGGTTCGCTCGAAGGGCGGCGAGAGCGAGGTCGAACCGAAGCTCGAGGCTTTGGCGAAGCGTCCTCTCGTCGGCGCCTCCGGCCCAGCGTTGGAGCGCGTCGATGGTCATGCCGGCCATGACTTCGCCGACGTCGCGGGGGTCGACCTCGGCCCGCAGCTCGCCGCGCTCCTGCCCGTCCCGGACAACGCGGGTCAAGACGTCGTCGAAGAGGATGTCCTCCTCGGCCGGCTGCCTCGAGGACACGCTGGTGATCGACACCTGACGCATGACGATGACGGCCAGGCTCCTCGGCGTGCCCTCCATCCGGCGGACGAGACCATCCATGAACGCTCCGAGCTCGTCGTCGACGGTGCCCCCCTGGACAGCCGTTTCGACGTCGGCGGCGACGCCCCGGGCCGTCGCCAACGCCAGCTCGATGAGCAGTCGCTCCTTCGACTCGAAATGGAGGTAGTAGGTCGAGCGCCCCACCCCGGCGGCGTTGCAGATGTCTTCGACGGTCGTCTCGCTGTAGTCCCGCTGCCCCCAGAGGCGAGCTGCGGCGCGGATGATCGCCCGACGGGTGTTGACTGAGCGGTCCTGGCGGAGCAGCGCTCGTCGGTACGGGTTCGTGCTCGCCGATGAGCTGGTGGTGGTCATGTCGTGGCCGCGGCCCCGCCGTCAGCCTGCGGCTGGCCTGAAGACGAACGTGGCGGCGGTGACTGCGCGGTCGTCATTTCCCTCATCGTGCAGGACCAACTGAACGCCGATCCGACCGGAGCCGTCGCCACCGGAAAGGGTCTCCGCCTCGGCCCGGAAGGGACCCGCTTTACCCCGGGCCAGGAACATGACGTGCACGCTTTCGACCTGGAGGGCGTCGCTCCCACTCCGTCCCTGGGCGCTATCGGTCGCCGCCCGCTCGAGAAGGACGTGCTGGGGGCCGAGGTGCAGGGCCGCGTCGGGCGAGGCCAGCTCAGCGTGCAGCTCGGGAAGGGTCCAGTGGCCGTCGTCACGACGACTGGCCCCGAAGACCTGCCACAGCGGCGGGAGGTCTGGCGAGTCCTCGATCGCCATGACCGGCTCGTCGTCGAAGTGCCCGAGGCCGGGCGGAACCTCGCCTATGGAGACACCCTGCGACTCGACGAGGGCGATGACCCGCGTGTGATCGTCGGCGTCCACGATGCGAGCCCGGCCGAAGCCCATCCGCTGGCCTTGCTTCAGGCTCACGTTCTCGACGACCTCGACCCGACGGACGTCCCTGGCGTCGTCGAGGATCTGGAGCGAGTGGACCACCGGATTGGGGACCATCTCGAGATCGGAGCCGCCGCCTCCGCCCGGGCAAATGATGGCGAGCGGCGCCACCATCACCCCGCCGTTCGCGTTGCGCATGTCGTGACGGAGGGCGACGGCGTTGTCCTCGACGTTGTTCATCGAGGAGAACTGGCGTCCGATATAGCGGTAGCTGAGCAGGGCACCCCAGCGCTGCCGGAGCTCCTGCCAGTAGTGCTCGCTGTCGACCTCACGGATATCTCGCATGGGGACCATGGTACAAGAGTCTGGACATATGTCCAGACTCCTTGGTAGGGTACTGACTGAGAGCCCGTGACGACCAGGAGAGGCGAGTCGGGCCCACGACGCATGGGAAGGAGCGCCGCCATGGCACGAGCCAGTGAGGCAAGGGAGTGGGCCCAAGGCCATCTCCGTGGGGTCGCCGACTCCTTGATCACACCCTTCTCGGGTGCTGATGGCGACGAGCTCGACCTCGATGCCTATCGAGCGCTGGTGCGCTACTGCCTCGGTGATCTCGACCACGACGGGCTGTGGCTCACGAGTGGCCTCGCCGAGTGGTGGTCCCTCACGATGGAGGAGCGAAAGACGCTGGCCGAGGTGGCGGTGGAAGAGGCACGCCGGGTGAAGCCCTCCGCCTTCCTCCAGGTGTGCACAGTGGCGCTCAGTGCCAAGGACACCGTTGAGCTGACGCGCCACGCCCAGGACATAGGGGCCGACATCTGTTACCTGCAGAACCCGGTGATGGAGGCCCACGGCGGCCCGGGGATGCTCGAGTTCTTCCGTTACGTGGCCGACCGCACCGACATCGCCCTCGGGATGTTCAACTCCCCGTCCTCGGGCTACGAGATGACACCTGCCGAAGTGGCCAGGGTCGCCGAGGAGATCCCGGCCATGTGCGCCATCAAGGACGCGGCGACGATCGCCGGTCACGGCATCACTGTCTCGAAGATGGTTCCCGGGAAGCTCCTGATGTGGGACGTGAGCGGCGACCTCACGGCGTCGTACCTCGCCGGCTACGTCCAGGAAGGACTGCAGGGACCGTGCATCCTCGGCGGCATGGCCTACCTGACCGAGACGCCCAGCGACAAGCGCCACACCCAGTGGTTCAATCTCGTGCTCGAGGGCAAGCTTGAAGAGGCCCGGACCTTCTACTTCAGCGCCAACGTCGACGGCCCCGGGGCCCACGGGCTCACCTACACCCGATTGCCAGAGCGGCCCGGGTACCTGACCCATTTCGGCTCAGCCTTCAAGTACTGCGCCCAACTCCTCGGTCTGCCCGTCGGCGACTACCCCCACTCCCGCCCGCCCCAGTTGAAACTGACGGCTGAGCAGAAGGACCGAATCAAGGCGGCGTACGTCAACTCTGGCCTGCTCGCCGGCTGAGCGGGGCGGACACCCCGGGATCCTGGGTCGGGGGCAGTCCAAGACCGACGACCCGGGTGGTAGTCCCACCATCCTGCGTGCGCCCGAGCCCCAAATGCTCGACGCCGTCCGGGCTGCGATCGAGCCCCGCTGATGTCACGTCTGTTGCCCGGTTGTCACGTTCGGAGGGCCACAATCGTCTTCATTGGTGAAAGGTGGTGGTTTACATGGCACATGTACCCCTCGACACAGAACCAATGGGCACCATCCCCAGGTTGGCCCGGACCTATACCAAGCGGAGGTTCGGCCAGATGGTCGAACCGATGCAGGCTGCATCGCACCACTCCGGGGTGCTGGTCGCCGTGGGTGCGCTCGAGACCGCGGTGGAGAAGGGCTGGAAGAAGCTCGATCCCACGCTGCGCTGGTTGGCGATCCAGCGGTCGGCCATGCTCATCGGGTGTTCGTGGTGTACGGACTTCGGATACTTCGAGGGCATGAATGCGGGGATCGACCCACAAAAAGTACGCAACGTCGGTCGTTGGCATGAGAGCGAGCTCTACGATGAGCGCGAGCGTGTCGTCCTCGAGTATGCCGAACGGGCCACGATGGTGCCTGCCCAGGTGTCCGACGACCTGGCGGAACGGTTGCACCGCCAATTCAGCGACGCCGAGATCGTTGAGCTTGCCGGGTGGGTGGCGCTCGAGAACCTCCGCTCCCGTTTCAACGCCGGACTGGGCCTGCACAGTCAGGGGTTTGCCGAGCAGTGTGAAATTCCAATGAGCCGGAAGGAGAACGGTGCAGGGCTCACCGTCACCTGACGGCACGAGTGTCTTCGAAGAGTGGCGCCCGCTTCTCTTTGGGATCGCCTACCGAATGCTGGGCAGCGCCGCCGACGCCGAGGACATGGTCCAAGAGGCCTGGATGCGTTGGCTCCAGCGTGGAGAAGGCGAGATCGAGTCGGTCCGGGCCTACCTGGTGACGATCGTGACTCGGCTCTGCATCGACCAGCTGGGGTCCGCTCGGGCGCAGCGGGTCACGTACGCCGGGCCGTGGCTCCCTGAGCCAGTCGTGCAGGATGACACGTCGGCCTTGGAACAAGCCGACGATCTGTCGCTCGCCTTTCTGGTATTGCTCGAAGAGCTCACCCCGCCCGAGCGGGCGGCCTACCTCTTGCACGACGTCTTCGGGTACCAGTTCGATGAGGTGGCCCGAACGATGGGGCGTACCACGACCGGCTGCCGCCAGCTGGCTGCACGGGCGCGTTCTCGGATCGAGAATCGCCGCCAGAGATTTGATGCTGACGCAGGCCACGGCCGGGAGCTGACCCGCCGGTTCGTGGTGGCCTGTGCTACCGGTGACCTGGAAGGCCTCACCGAGATGCTGGCTGAAGATGTCGTCGTCTGGACCGATGGAGGCGGTGTGGTCCGGGCCGCCATGCGGCCGGTGGTCGGACGTCGTCGCAGCTCACGCTTCTTGATGAACGTAGCCAAGAAGCTGTCTGGTAGCCCGCGAGAGGTCACGCTCAACGGTCAGCCGGGCATGATCTTTGTCGATGAAGACCACGTGGTGGCCACGCTGGTTCTAGACATCCTCGAGGGAAAAGTCATCGCCGTCCGCTCGGTGACGAATCCGCAGAAGCTGGAGCACCTGTGGCAACAGTTGGCCCTGGGCGAACGCTCCATCCGCTAGCGATGAGTTGAGCTTGCTCGTATCGTCTCGTTGGTATGCCCTACGCCGATGTCAACGGACTCCACCTCTATTACCACCAGCGTGGGGAAGGACCGCCGCTCGTACTGCTCCAAGGTGGCCTGCTCACCTCTGAGCTGAGCTCCGGAGTGGTTATCCCTGTCCTGGCCGAGCACCATCGGGTCATCACCGTCGAGCTCCAGGGTCACGGCCGTACGGGCGACATCGACCGGCCAATGAGCTTTGGCCACCTCGCGGCAGACGTGGTTGGCCGCTGGACCACCTCGGCATCGAGGGGACAGACGTGTTCGGGTTCAGCCTCGGTGGGCTCACAACCTACGAGCTGCTCGTGCCCACCCCGAGCGCCTCCCGACAGAAGCCGACTTCGCTTCCAAGCGCGAGGCCTACGCAGCGGTCGCGCCCGATCCGGCCCATTTCGAGGCATTCGCCGAGAAGACGGCGGCGATGGTCCAGGGTTTCGACGGCTGGACCGAAGACCAACTCCGCGGCATCGAGGCTCCGGTCCTGCTGCTGATCGGTGACACCGACTTCATCCTGGTGCCAGATGCGGCCCACGCTGCCCAGCTCCTGTCCCACGGTCAGCTCGCCGTCCTACCTGGGACTACCCACATGGACATGACCCGCAGCGAGTTGGTCGCTCCCGTGGTGGAAGCATTCCTTCGGCGGGACTCGTCCAGCGCTGGGCTCAGGGTATCGCGGTCTTGAAGAAGTCAGCCGATCGAGTCCGCCTCGTCCAGTCCGAGCAGAAGCGCTGACTCCTCGCGCATCTGCACCTTGCGCACCTTGCCCGTCACGGTCATAGGGAACTCCTCGACGAGGTGTACGTAACGGGGGATCTTGTAGTGCGCCAGCTTCCCGGTGCAGAACTGCCGCAGGCCCTCGGCGGTCATCTCCTCCGCCCCGGGGCGCAATTGCACCCACACCATGAGCTCCTCGCCGTACTTCTCATCGGGCACGCCGATGACCTGCGCGTCGAGCACATCGGGATGCGAATAGAGGAACTCCTCTATCTCGCGAGGGTAGATGTTCTCGCCGCCGCGGATCACCATATCCTTGATGCGGCCGGTGATGTTGACGTATCCCTCATCGTCCATGACGGCGAGGTCGCCAGTATGCATGTAGCGAGCGGCGTCGATCACCTCTGCCGTGCGCTCGGGGTCCCCCCAGTAGCCGAGCATCACGGAGTACCCGCGTGTGCATAGCTCGCCGGGCGTGCCCAGGGGTAGGGTGCGGCCCGTCTCGGGGTCGATGATCTTCACCTCCACGTGCGGGTGCACCCGTCCGACGGTCGATACTCTCCGCTCCAGCGAGTCGGTTGCCTCGGTCTGCGTCGACACAGGCGAGGTCTCGGTCATTCCGTAACAGATGGTGACCTCGTCCATCCCAATGCGGGCCACCACCTCTTTCATCACCTCCACCGGGCAGGGCGATCCTGCCATGATCCCAGTTCGGAGGCTGGAAAGGTCGTAGGAGTCGAAGTACTGCTCGGCTAGTTCGGCGATGAACATGGTCGGCACCCCGAAGAGCGACGTGCAGCGCTCCTGAGCCACCGTGGCCAGCGTGGCGACAGGGTCGAATCCTGGCGCCGGGATCACCATGGTCGCACCATGCGTCGTGCAGCCCAGGTTCCCCATCGTCATGCCGAAGCAATGGTAGAAGGGCACGGGTATGCACACTCGGTCGGCATCGGTGTACCCGCACAGTTCGCCGACGAAGAACCCGTTGTTCAAGATGTTGTGGTGGCTGAGCGTCGCACCTTTGGGAAAGCCCGTGGTGCCTGACGTGTACTGGATGTTGATCGGATCGTCCGCCGACAGCCCCGCGGCCACGTTGCCCAGCGCACAGGGGACCGTTTGCGCCTCGACCAGGAGGTGCCATTCGGCCGACCCGAAGATCGTGACCGCCTCTAGTCGGGGGCAATGGGGACGGACCTCGGTGATCATGGCGGCATAGTTCGACGTCTTGAACGTCGAGGCCGCAATGAGGTGTCGGATGCCTGCCTGGTTGAGCACGAATTCGAGTTCGTGTGTCCGGTACGCCGGATTGATCGTGACCAAGATGGCGCCGACTGACGCGGTAGCCAACTGGAGCAGCACCCATTCGGGACAGTTGGGGGACCAGATCCCGACACGGTCGCCGGGCACGAGTCCCGCCTCGAGCAGCCCGCAGGCCAGTCGGTCGACGTCGGTCGCGAGCTCGGAGTAGGTCCAGCGGCGGTCGGAGGGCACATCAACGAGCGCCTCATTGTCCGGGACGCGACGAGCGGTCCGCTGAAAGTTCGTGCCGATCGTGTCGCCCAGCAACGGCGTGGCCGAGACACCCGATGCGTAGGAGGGCAGCGGAGCTCCTGCCGTAGATCCCGTCCCGAGCGCTGGTTCGGTCATGGTTGTTCCCTCCTGACAGCACTGTACCGCTCGGTATGTAGGCCGACTTCGGGTTGCTGTCCGACGGCCGGGCCCCTCCACGACACAACGGTTCGATGCAACCCGCCGCTCCCGCGCTCCTACCGCAACCAGGTTTCCCCGGGGAGCTCGGCATCGAACCACCGGGCCGTCGCGGTTCGGGCGGTCATCGAGCGGCCCACCCGCGTCATGGCGGCAGCGACCGCCTGGTGGCGGCCTTGCGGCGCTCCCTCAAGGAGCTCGTTCCAGAAGATGGCCCACCCGCCGGCCAGGGTATCGGTGTGGCCGGCAGCGGTGAGCAAGCGGGCAACGGCCGCGACCGCGCGGGGCCGACCTACGAGGGCAGCCTGAATCGCTGCGGCGATCCGTTGATATGGCCGGTGGTGGTGGGCCAGGGTGGCCCGGTATCGCTCAGCTGCTTGGGCCGGATCCTTCAGGATGGCCTCGCCGGCCGCACGACCACTGCCCATTGCCTGGGAGATCCCTTCTCCTTGCAGAGGGTTGACGAGGCCGGCGGCATCGCCGACGAGCAACACCCGGCCATCGGCTGGCGTGGTCCCGACGATGCCCATCTTGAGCCAGCCGCCGAGGCGCCGCGACGGTGCCGGCGCCGGCGAATCGGGAAGGAGGCCAAGGGAGCGTACGTGCTGGAGGAACGCCGGGAGCGCTCGAACCGCCTTGGCCCCGGCCTGACGGTCGGAGAGGGTACCGAGGCCGAGCCCGACGTTGACGTCTCCTTCCGGACCAGGAAACACCCAGCCATAGCCGGGGAAGGCGTTCCAAGGAGTCGGCTCCCACAGAACGATGGCGGGGAGCTCGACCGAGTGAGGCAGGTAGGTGCGCACCGCGAATCCCCAGAGGACCTTGGACCCCTCGACCAGGCCGGCTGCGGTTGCGACACGACTGGTGGCTCCGTCGGCACCAATCACGAAATCGGCGCGCAGCTCCTGTCCGGTGCTCAACCGGTATCCGTCGACGCGGCCGTCCCCTTCCACTGGCTCATCTGCGCGCCCAACGACCGGGGCTGCCCCGGCATTGACCGCGGCTTCATGGAGCATCGCGTCGAAGACGGTCCGGGTGACGGCCTTTCCGTGCCCCGGATAGGTAAGGCCCTCGGCACACGGAAGCCGGACCCGGCGACCGGTGGGCCCGACCACCAACATGTCGCCGACGTCGGTGCCGGTCGGCACCGGTATTCCGAGATCGGTCAGTACCTGCAGGCCACGGGGGCCGACCAGATCGCCACACGCCTTGTCGCGGGGGAAGGCCGACTTGTCGACCAATGCCACCCGCGCCCCACCTTTCGCCAGCACGAATGCGGCGACACTTCCCGCCGGACCACCCCCGATCACCAGGACGTCAAAGCGCGGACGCACGCTCCCTCCTCACCGCTAAGACCTACAGTGAGATCCTCTCACCTATGGAGGGTCATGTCGCCGAATACCGCCGATGATCGCAACCGATTCGCGCAGCAACTGTTCACGTCGCTCCCGCCGCGGTATGACCGGTTGGCCGAGGTCCTCTCCATGGGTCAGAACGGCCGCTGGCGACGGGCCATGATCGACCGGATCGTTCCCAGCTCACCGGGAATGGTCCTCGACGTCGCTTCCGGAACGGCGGGGGTGGCGTTGCAGCTGGCGTCAAGGACATCAGCCGATGTCGTTGGTCTCGATCTGACCGAAGGCATGCTGGCCCGAGGCCAGCGCAACGTCGCCGAAGCCGGATTGAGCAAACGGATCCAGCTGGTTGCTGGTCGAGCGGAACAACTGCCGTTCCCCGACAGCGCTTTCGACGCATTGACCTTTACCTATCTGCTTCGCTACGTCGATGACCCCCAAGCCACTCTCTGTGAGCTGGCCCGGGTGGTGAAGCCGGGCGGCGCCGTTGCCAGCCTCGAGTTCCTTGCCCCGCCGAGTCTCTTCTGGCGTATGTGGTGGTGGATCTACACCCGCTTCCTCCTACCGGCGGGAGGTTGGGTGACCGGTGGGCACGAGTGGTTCACGGTGGGCCGGTTCCTCGGCCCCAACATCTCCGAGCACTACCGAAGGTATCCGTTGTCGTGGACGGCAGACGCGTGGCGTCGGGCAGGGTTCGAAAACGTAGGCATGCGTACGATGAGCCTCGGTGGTGGTCTGATCATGTGGGGAACTCGCAGCAGTGCATGAGGAGACGACCCCGGAGTCCCCGGGCTCGGAGGCCTCGGTTCCGTCCGCCTTGCCGCCACACGATGGCAAGGCCTCGGACCATCGTCCCGCGTTCTACGCCGCCCGACCCGGCGGTTGGAGGGATTGGTGGACGTTGCTCCACCCTCCGTATACGGCATGGCACCTGGCCTACGTCGTGATTGGTGCGTCACTTGCACCCCACGTCGACCTAAGCCGGCTGGTTGCAACGCTGCTTGCCTTCTTCTTCGCCGTCGGGATCGCCGCCCATGCCCTTGACGAACTGCATGGGCGACCGCTGGGCACCCAGATCCCGACCGCAGCTCTTGTCGCCCTGACTGTCGTCGGCTTGGCTGGAGCGATCATATTGGGTGTCGCCGGTTTGTCCAGGGTTGGTTGGCCCCTGATTCCTTTCATGGTGCTGGGCCCTCTGTTCGTGGTCGTCTATAACTTGGAGCTCTTCGGGGGGTTGATCCACACGGATGCGGGATTTGCCTTTGCCTGGGGCTGTTTCCCGGTGCTGGTCGCCTACGTGGCACAGACGGGGCGCCTGGCCCTGAGCCCGGTGATCGCCGCGCTGGGCGCCTTCGGGTTGTCGCTAGCCCAACGGCGACTGAGTACACAGGCTCGGCTCATCCGCCGCCGGGTCACCCGTGTGGATGGAAGGCTCGTGCTCGCGGACGGACGGTCGGTGCCCGTAGACGAGCACACGCTGCTGTCCCCTCTCGAGCAGGCGCTCCGTGCCATGTCATGGGGCGTCGTGCTTGTGGCGGCGGCGCTGGCCATAGCCCGATTGAGCTAATGGCCCGAGTCGATCCGTTGGCGGAAGCGGGCGACGGTGATCTCGACGACCCGGTCGTGTCCCCACTGCAAGATGGGGTGAGCGACACGGTCCGCTAAGCGCATCGGAGTCTGCATCATCTCGATCGTCCAGGCGATCTCGACGAGCGAGCTGCCGGCGCTTCCGGGACGTATCCCGAGTCGGGCACTGCCCTGGAGGTCGCCCAGGATCACGGCTCGGATCTCGGAGGGGCGCACACACCGAGTGAGCTCGACGCGAATCCGCATCCGATAGGGCAGGGGCGGCGAGACTACGCCGCTCAAAACGGATCCCGCGGCCAGACCGGGTCCTTCGAGATGGAGGTCCTCCAGCCAGGGCCACCACCGTTCGAACTGGTCGACCTGCTCGATGACGTCCCACAACTCCGGAGGAGCGACGGGAAACTCGAACTCCTGCTCGTATTCGATCACCGGTCGACGTGCCATGGCTCGAAGGTTACGGGCTTGTAGTTTGCCAGTCACCTGTGCAGGGACGGCTGGCCCGCTGGGAAGCCGACGGAAAGGCGCGGAACTCGCCGCCCCAGTACTGGGGGATCAAGTCGGGCGGAGTCAAGCACCGGCCTCGATCAACTTGCTTCGACTGCGCCTACCGGTGGAATGACTTGATCAACGATCAGTCTTCGGGGAGAGCGGCAAAATCGCGCTTGGTATTCCTGTACCACGTCATTCCTGATATCGGGCGCCTCCACCTGCTCTTCATCTCCTTCAAGGCGCCTTTGTGGGTTTCATCGCCGCTCGAGACGACTTCGTTCAAATGCTTATCTTGCGCTTTGATGACCTCATCAGCGGTATCTCCACGGAGCTGAAGGTCACATGGTTCCCCCAATTGCTTACATGTCATCGTCTTCATAGAGTCCGTTCCTTTCGTGGTTGCTCGGTCCGGCAACTCGGACCAGTTGGAATTCATGGTCGCTCCTGAAGTCGTGACGATCAATGCCTCAACCTACGTGAGTCAAAGCGAGTACGTGTGATCGTAGGCGGTAAGGAATCCGAGCCCCTTGCCGACGGCGGCGAGGATGTGCTCCTCCCGGACCATAGGTGTGTGGATGGCGGAGAACCGAAGGCGTGGCGTAGGCGCGTCGGGCCTACCCCCAGCCCGTGCCAGCCGGCTGCTTCGTCGTCACGTTCACCCGGTTGAAAAGGTTGGCCGTGGCGATCCACAGCACCAGGGCCGCGAGCTGTTTCTCGTCGAAGTACTGCGCCGCCTCGTCCCAAATGTCGTCGGGCACGGGATCTGAGCGGTCGCTCAGCCGGGTCATCGCCTCAGCCAGGGCGAGCGCGGCGCGCTCGCTGTCGTTGAACCACGGCGCGTCACGCCAGGCCGAGACGGCAAAGAGCCGCTCGTCGGTCTCGCCGGCCTTCTTGGCGCCTACCGCGCCAGAGACAACGCAGAAACCGCATCCGTTGATCTGGCTGGCCCGAAGGTGGGCCAACCCCATCATCTCCTCTGGCACGCCGGCGGATTGCACTACCTTGACCAGCTCGTGAATGGCCTTGGTCGCCTCGGGCAGGACTATCGCCGGGTTCTTCATACGTGCGGACATCGCTCCTCCTTGTCACATCGTGCAGATTTCATCCGTCACTGCTATGACGAATCAGAAGAGGAGGATGTGACCGTGGCTGACCGGGTGGCAGATCAATTCGAGGAGAGCAGGCCACGGCTCCGGGGCATCGCCTACCGGATGCTCGGTTCGACCGCCGAGGCCGACGACGCCGTGCAGGAGGCGTGGCTCCGGTTGAGCCGCACCGGATCCGAGAGCATCGACAACCTCGGCGGATGGTTGACAACGGTCGTCTCCCGCGTCTGCCTCGACATGCTCCGCTCCCGGCAGTCCCGGGGCGAGGAGCCGGTGGGCGCCGGCTTGTCCTCGCCGGTGCCGGCCGAAGACGATCCGGCGCCTGGTGCGGGTGATCCAGAACATGCCGCTCTCGTTGCAGATTCCATCGGGCCGGCGCTCATACTGGTCCTCGACTCGCTCGATCCGGACGAGCGGCTGGCCTTCGTACTGCACGACCTCTTTGGCGTGCCCTTCGGTGAGATCGCTCCGATCGTCGGACGCTCGGCAGCCGCAACCCGCCAGCTGGCAAGTCGCGCCCGCCGGCGGCTTCGCGGTGCCCCTGCGGCGGGGGTCGTGTCGACCTCCAACAAGGATCTCCTCCGCCAGCGCCAGCTGGTCGACGCCTTCCTGGCTGCATCCAGGGACGGTGACTTCGAAGCCCTGCTATCACTGCTCGACAGCGAGGTGGTGTTGCGGGCCGACCCGGTGGCCGTTCGGTCAGCGACGGCCAGGCGGTCCCATGGCGCGCCGCCGCTCACTGCGGTCCTACGGGGCGGACAGCAGGTCGCCCGGACGTTCCTCGGCAGCGCGGCCGCCGCCCAGCCGGCGTTGGTCAACGGTTCGCCGGGCGCTGTTTGGGCGCCCGGCGGGAAGGCGCGAGGTGTTTTCATCTTCACCTGCCGCGGCGGCAAGATCGTTGAGCTCGAGGTCATCTCCGATCCGAGCCGGGTCCGAGCACTCGAGCTTGTCTTCTGATGCTCACGCGTTCGGGAGATCTCAGCGCAGATCCCATGGCCATCGCAGGTGGTCGGGTCGACCACCTGCACCATCTTCCGGATTACCATGCTGCCCTCCCGCCGGCCGATAGTGCACCGGGTCGAGGGCAGGGCAGAACCCCCGGGCGCCGCGGCCCCTGGGCACGGCCGTCCTCGCAGGTGCGTCAGTACGTCGTCTTGGAGGACGTACTGACGACTGCGCAATCCAAGATGCTCTGAATCCCTCCTCGAACGGCCGACGGCTGATCCGCTCGAGTTCGGTGTGGAGGACCTCGGAAGCAGCGACCATGACCGCCGGCTCGGTGACCGCCAGCTCGGCGAGGGTGCCCAGGGCACTAAGCCGAT
>DASXMT010000276.1:0-11326 GCA_036495505.1 Acidimicrobiales bacterium
CGCCCTAAAGATCCCATAGACGATGAGCAGGACACCGAAGGACACGATGGTGGAGATGACCGACACCATGGTGTAGCGGAACAGCTGCTTGGCCTGCGGGGTGTCCCGTCGCTCCCACAGGTGGATCAACCGCAGAGAAAGGTTGTGCACCGGCGCAACCTTACTCGTGACGATTATGTTACGACCGACACCGGTGGGGTCCCCGGTCATGCCACCTCGATGCGGTTGGCCCGTGCGATCGCACCGAGCCATGCTGCGCTGGGCTTGGGCTGCCGTTCGAAGGTCTCCAGATCCACCGCGACCAGGCCGAACGTGGGGTCGTAGCCCAGGACCCATTCGAAATTGTCGAGCAGGCTCCAGTACATGTAGCCCTGCACATCGATACCGTCGTCCAGGCAGCGCCGGACCCCGGCTAGAGCCTCGGTCACGTAATCGACCCGGGCGCCGTCGTCGTCGGTGCCGATCCCGTTCTCGGTGACCATCACCGGCAGGCCTCCGGTCTTCGCCGATGCCCGACGGATGGTGGCCTCGAGCGCCCGGGGCCAGAACTCGTAGCCCATCTGGGTGGTGGGCACGCCCTCGGCCGCAGGGAGCGACCCGTCCGGTCCGATCCGGTCCCGGGTGTAGGTCTGCACCCCGATGAAGTCGTCGCCGTCACTGGCCTCCAAGAAGACGTCCTCGACCGGTCGCCGGATCCGCTCCAGCCGCTCCTCGCCACCGGGCGCAGCCTGGTAATCGGTCATCGACAGCGTGAGCCCGACGGGGAAGTCGCCCGGGCCCGATCGGATGGCGTCGACCGCCTTGCGGTGGGCGGCGATCAAAACGTCGTTGACCTTTTCGCGGCGGTCGTGGTCCTGGACCCTCGGGGGGAAGATGCCAATGCGGTACCCCATGGTGGCGACCACATTGGGCTCGTTCATGGTCCCAGCCAACCCGATCAGGTCGCCCAGGTGCTGAGTGGCCCGCTCGCAGTACCGGGTGAAGCGATCGACCACCTGCGGGGCTTCCCACGTTCCGGCATCGGCCAGCCACCGCGGATGGGTGAAGTGGTGGTAGGTGACCATGGGGGTGATCCCGTGCTCCCGGCAGGTGGCCGCCACCCGCCGATAGTGCTCGAGTGCGGAGCGGGAGAACTCGCCCTCTTCGGGTTCGA
Organism: Acidimicrobiales bacterium; assembly: GCA_036495505.1. Classification (GTDB taxonomy): domain Bacteria; phylum Actinomycetota; class Acidimicrobiia; order Acidimicrobiales; family RAAP-2; genus DASXMT01. The sequence goes on from DASXMT010000276.1 coordinate 1,154, forward strand.
TGCGGCTCCACTCCAGCGAGAAGCGGTAGACGGAGAACCCCAGTCCGGCCAGAAGGGCGATGTCCTCGGGGTAGCGGTGGAACGAATCGCAGGCGTCGCCGCTGGGGGCCGCGCAACCCGACGTCGGGTCGTGCTCGAAGACCCACCAGTCGTTGTTCACGTTGCCACCCTCGATCTGATGGGCAGCAGTGGCGGCACCCCACAGAAATCCGTCGGGAAAGGTCAGCGCGGGCACGAGCAGTAACCGTAGTGCCGCCCGAGCCGCCGAGCCCGCGGTTCGGAGTGAGCTCCGGGTGAGTCCCGCATCCTTGGTTCCGGTCGTGGCTCGGCATTGCATCCACCTGCCAGGATGGGGCGGTGAGCGCCGCCTTGGACTTCCTGGTCAAACTGCTCGATCTCGAACCCATCGAGGTCAACATCTTCCGAGGCGTGAGCCCCAACGAGGATCGACAACGCGTATTCGGGGGCCAGGTGGCGGCCCAGGCGCTGATGGCGGCCGGTCGCACCGTCGAATTCGGTCGGCCCCACTCCCTGCACGCCTATTTCCTGCGGCCCGGGGACCCGACCGTCCCCATCCTCTACGAGGTGGACCGGATCCGAGACGGCCGATCCTTCACCACCCGCCTGGTCGTCGCCATCCAGCACGGGCGGGCCATCTTCAACCTCTCGGCGTCGTTCCATGTCGACGAAGACGGCCTGTCCCATCAGTTCCCCATGCCCGACGTCCCGCCGCCCGAAGAGCTCGAGTCGCTCGCCACCCGGCTGGAGCCCTACCGAGAGATCCTGGAGGACTGGTTCTCCCGCCCCCATCCCATCGAGCAGCGCCACATCGGGAACCTGCCCTTCATGCACTCAACCAACAATGAGCCCTATCAACGGCTGTGGATCCGAGCCGACGGCAAGCTGCCTGATGACCCGCTCCTGCACGCCTGCATCGCCACCTATGCCTCGGACATGTCGCTGTTCGACACCATGCTCGCTCCCCACGACGTGCGCTGGGACGACCCCGACTTCATGGGCGCCAGCCTCGACCACTGCATGTGGTTCCATCGCCCGTTTCGGGCCGACGAGTGGCTGCTCTACGACATGGACAGCCCGTCGGCCTACGGGGCGCGGGGGCTGGCTCGGGGCTTCATGTTCACCCGCAGCGGCGAACTGGTGGTGTCCATGGCCCAAGAGGGGTTGATGCGAGCCCGCAGCGCAGACTGAGCGCTGCCCGCCTACGCGCCGGTCAGCGATCTTCGATGGGCACGTAGGAGCGGGTTTCGGCTCCGATGTAGAGCTGGCGGGGACGAGCGATCTTCGAATCCTGGTCGAGCATCTCCTGCCAGTGGGCCAGCCAGCCTGCGGTGCGGGGGATGGCGAACAGGACCGGGAACATCTCGAGCGGGAAGCCCATGGCCTGATAGATGAGGCCCGAGTAGAAGTCGACGTTCGGGTACAGCTTGCGGGAGATGAAGTAGTCGTCGGAGAGAGCGATCTCCTCGAGCTTGAGAGCGATATCGAGTAGGGGGTTCTTCCCGGTGATCTCGAACACCTGGTCCGCGATCTTCTTGATGATGGTGGCCCGGGGGTCGTAGCTCTTGTAGACGCGATGGCCGAATCCCTGGAGGCGGCCGCCGGTCCCTTCTTTCACCGAGGTGACGAAGTCCTGGACATTGTCAATGGACTCGATCTCGGTGAGCATGCGGATGACCGCTTCGTTGGCTCCGCCGTGACGAGGACCGTAGAGGCCGGCGGCGGCGGCGGCGGTGGCCGAATAGGGGTCGGCGTGGGACGAACCGACGACCCGCATAGCCGTGGTCGAGCAATTCTGCTCGTGGTCGGCATGCAGAATGAACAGCACATCCAGGGCACGGGCGAGCACCGGGTCGGCCTCGAAGCGGGGCTCGGCCGTCTTCCACATCATCGACAAGAAGTTGGAGGCAAACTCGAGCGAGTTGTCGGGATACACGAAGGGCATGCCGACGCTGAACCGATGGGCGGCGGCGGCCAGCGTGGGCATCTTGGCGATGAGCCTGATGATCTGCTTGTCACGGGACTCGGCGTTGAAGATGTCATTGGCGTCGAGGTAGAAGGTGGACAGCGCGGCCACCGCCGACACCAGCATGCCCATCGGGTGGGCGTCGTAGTGGAACCCGTCCAGGAAGCGCTTGCGCACGTTCTCGTGGATGAACGTGTGGTGGGTGATCTCGTGGCGCCACGTCTCGTACTGGTCCGGCGTGGGCAGCTCGCCGTTCAAGAGAAGGTAGGCCACCTCCAGATAGGTGGAGTTCTCGGCCAGCTCCTCGATGGGATAGCCCCGGTAGCGGAGGATGCCCGCCTCGCCGTCGAGGTAGGTGATGGCACTCTCGCAGGCTGCTGTCGACGTGAATCCTGGGTCATAGAACCAGGTGCCTGGCAGCAGCTTGGACCAGGCCGCCGCCGAGATGCCGCCGTGTTCGAACGGGATCTCCAGTGACTCGCCGGTGCGGTTGTCGGTGATCGTGATGCTCTCGGCCACTGACTTCAAACCCTTCTGTTCGTCTCAACCGCTGATCCTAGATGGTCGACCCGGGGGTCCAACCAGTCGGGCAGTTCAACGTGGCCCGAAACCATGCGTGAGCCCACCCGAGGCGGCGACCGACGGAGTGGACGAGGAGTCGAGAGCGGGGTACTGGACGAGGGCCGAGAGGAGGGGTCCTGGACGAGGAGTCGAGAGGAGAGGTCATGAAGAGATCTGGACCAGGAACGCCTGGGTCGTCCCTGCCGGATTGGCCTGACCGGATGGAGCGGTCACGGACACGGTGACCACGTACTGACTGCCGTGCGCAACGGCGAGCGGGCCGAGGGTCAGACTGATCGATCGACCGGGGGTGAGAGAAATGGTGCGCCTCGCGGAGGACGGGGAGGGTGAGGCTGCGGTGGAGGTGGAGGTGGAGGTGGAGGTTGAGCCTCGAGCCGGCGACGTCGTGGTGGGTGGCGGGGATCCGGGGGCGAGCTGAACGCTCATGGAGACCACGGCCCCGTTCTCGTCCACGCTCCCGCAATTGGTAACCGTCACCTGAGTCGAGAGCTCTTTGGTCGGGGGCAGGATGGTGGGCGGCGTAGCCGCGGGCCTCGAAGTGGGGTTCGGGCAGTTGACGCCCACTGTGCCCGGCGATCCCACAGGTGGTGGAGTCAGACCCACGGCCGAGATAAGCAGCTGGTGGACGGCAAGAAGGACCGATGACGCCGCCAACGCCGGGGGCGCGGCGGCCAGCTGCGTCGGTCCCAGCGGGGCCGTGGCCTGGGGGCCCGTGACCCAGGACGAGCGAGGGAGGCGAACCGGGCCGGGAGCGCGGGCCAGTGCCCTTCGTACGGCGGCATAGTCGGCGTCGGCCTTGCTGATCTGCGCTGCGACCGCGGACAGGGCGGTGACCGCCTGAGCAGTGGTGAGCGGCGGGGCTTGGGCCGGGGTCGACGACGACACCGGGGATCCGGCCACCGGTAGCGGGACCATCCCCAGCAAGCCGTCGACCGTGGTGCGCATGGCAGTTGCGGCGGCTGCCCGTTCGTCGAACACGGCCACCAGTTGCTGGTCGAGTGAGCCGACTGCGGCTGGCGGGACCAGCTCGGCGGCGCTATTCGACTGGTCCGTCGCCTCGGTCACCGCCTGATCGAGCATCTGTTGTAAAACGGGCCGGCTGCTCTGGGTCCCGGCCGCCCCCTTCATGGTCGTGGCCAGCTCGCGCCCGGTCTGGGTGGAGGAGTTGACCAGGGGCGAGGCCAAGGCTCCGAACGAGCGGTTCACCATCTTGCGGAATGGGGCGGATTGGGCGTTGATCTCGGCTAACGAAGCAATCACCACAACGCCGATGATCACCACGATGACGACAACGGCGACCACGCTTCCGACGGATCTCCGGGCCGCTCTCCGACGGGCCGCTCTCCGACGGCGGGCTCTCGGCATCCCGACGACGATAGTGCCGCTCAGCTCACCTTTTTGAGCCTACGGGTGCCGAGAGACCCATCGATACCGGTTCTCCAGCAGCTGGGCGCCCGTTTTTTCGAGCAGCCAGGCGCCTGTGCTCTACAGCCGCTGGGCGCCCGTTGTTCGCCGGTCGGCGACTGGTTGTGAAAGGAGCGCTACGGATTGTGGCGAACCGGGCCGATGGTTTCGGGGCGCGGACGAGTCATGCGGCATGACAATCAGCACCAGGTGGCAAAGCTCGTGCGCGAGGCAGCGCAACTGGTACAGGGACACAGGACAGCCTGTCTCGTCGTTGTGTAAGTGCCGCCCCTCGACGGTCCTCGACGCGAAGACGGCGTCCCCGTCGCTGACCGCGTGGAGACGCGTCGCAGAGCGCCCGTTACACGTCCTCTGACTGCGAAACCGACGCCGTCCGAGCCGTTGCGCCATTGGTCGATGCGCCATTGGTCGATGCGCCATTGGCCGTTGCGCCATTGGACGTTGCGAGCGCCGAGGCATCCGACTTGCCGTTGGCCGTTCCCGAGGTGGACAACAAGCTGGACGTCTTGCGCCATTGGACGGTGGGGCGAATTGCTTCCGGGTTCACCTGGTCCTTGTGTCGCTCGGCCACATCGAGAATCGAGCGCAGCACCCCGGAGTTAAGAAGATGGGGCACGAGCCCCAGATCGAGCAGCTTGGTGTGGGCGTCCCGGTAGTAGTGGCTTTCCTTCTCGACACGGGGCGTCGGGATGTTCTCGATGGTGGCGTGCCCGGAATACTCGTCCACGACGAGCTGGGCCATCTCAGCCACCGAGAACGACTCGGTGAACTGATTGAAGACCCGGTACTCGCCGGGATCGGCGGGGTTGTCGAGGGCCAGCTCCACGCAGGCCAGGGTGTCGAGGATGTTGAGCATGCCCCTGGTCTGACCACCGGTGCCGTAGACGGTGAGGGGGTGGCCGGACACTGCCTGCACGCAGAACCGGTTGAGCACGGTGCCAAAGACGCTGTCGTAGTCGAACCGAGTCACCAAGTCGGCATGCAGCGCGGTCTCTTCGGTCTCCTGGCCGTACACGATGCCCTGGTTGAGGTCGGTTGCCCGGATTCCCCAGATGCGACAAGCGAACATGATGTTGTGACTGTCGTGGACCTTCGACAGGTGGTAGAAGGATCCTGGTTGCTTGGGGAACGGGAGGGTGTCGGTCCGGCCCCGGTGGGTGACCTCGATGAAGCCCTCTTCGATGTCGATGTTGGGCGTTCCGTACTCACCCATCGTGCCCAGCTTCACCAGGTGGATGTCGGGATTCTGCTCGGCGATGGCGTAGAGCAGGTTGAGGGTACCGACCACATTGTTGACCTGGGTGTAGGTGGCGTGATCGCGGTCGATCATCGAATACGGCGCCGAGCGCTGCTCGGCGAAGTGAACAACGGCGTCCGGAGCGAACGAGGCCAGGGTCTCCGAAACAAAGGTGGCGTTGGTGAGGTCGCCGATGAAGGTGTCCATGGACAACCCGGACAGCTCCTTCCAGCGGCGGACCCGATGCTGGAGGTTGGGAAGCGGGACCAGGCTGTCCACCCCCATCTCCAAGTCGTACTGCCGCCGGGCGAAGTTGTCCACAATCCCGACGCTGTGTCCGCGCCGAGAGAGGTAGAGCGCCGTCGGCCAACCCAGGTAGCCGTCTCCCCCGAGTACCAGGATCCTCACCGATTACCTCCTAGGTATGGGCGGCCCACGTAAAGGCCCGCCATCTATGACTCCACCAAGAGGATTCCCCACCAAGCTGGGAAAGACCTGAGAATGGACCCTCAAACTCCTGGGAATATGTGAAAATTTGGCGAATAGCCAGGAAATCGTGTTCGGGGCAGGCTAACCGAGTGAGGTTCGGTCGCTTTCCATTACCAGTAATTCGACCTCGTACATGGCGGCGTTCAGCCCGTCGACCTCCCTCGCCACGGCGCCATCGTCCCGCAGGAAGAGGAATACGCACCGATTCACGGTCACACCCAACGCCCGTTCCACAGCCAGCGCGTAGGTGGCTCCCTGAAGGCGGTAGCGCTCTACGACGCGGTCGAGATCGGAATCGGTCGCCACGGCGTCGGTCTTGTAGTCGACCACCGTGTAGCCGTCGGGTCCGGCGATGAGAAGGTCGATGAAACCCTCGAGCGTCCGGTCCCCCACCGGGGTACCCACGTACAGCTCACGCCAATACCGATCGCCGGCCACCGCATCGCGCACGATCTCGGAATCGAGGGCAGCGCGTACCCGTCGAGCTATGTCCCGCGTCCGGCTGGGTACACCCTCGGCCGACGCTTGTAGACGAACAAGGTCATCGAGCTGCGCACCGGTATCGAGATCGATCGCCTGGAGCACACCGTGGACGGCTCGTCCGATCGACGTTCCAGCACGACCTCGCCTCCAAGCCGGAAGATCGATGTCGGTGCCGTCCTTGTCCAGACCCGGATCGGGTTCACTGTCGAGGGCGGCGTCGGCCTTCTCCCGGGCCAGAGCGGCGATGGTCGTGGCCGCCAGGGTTCGGGGGCGGCCCCCCGGGCCCACCAACTGGGCCCGCTGCTCCTCCCAAGCGCGCCGGGGAGCCTGTTCGTCCTCGGGAAGAATCGGAGCAGTCGTACCGACACGATCGGACTGAGACCTGGTGCTGACAGCGCCCTCAGGCCCCGTCCGACCAAGACCCTCCGTCCCCGTAGAGCCCGGGGCGGCATTCCCGGTCCGGCTAGCGGAAGCAGCCCAGGTCCCGTCGTCGAGATAGCGGCAGAGATCGGGCTCGGCGGCGCAGAGCGGACCCAGCACGGCGGCGTGGCACGACTTGGCACTGGCCTGGTGGTGCAGGCTGACGACGAGGTGGTCGCGGGCACGGGTCGCAGCCACGTAGAGCAAGCGAAGATCTTGGGCCTGGTTCATCGCGGCCTCGCGGGTGGCGAGCTCGTCGAACCCTCCGGTTTTGACCCTCTTGGTCAGTTTGACCTCGGGTCCGTCGGACCCCCAGAGCACTTGCGGACCGCTTTCGAACGAACCCGGTCGACTGAGGCCGGTGAGGAAGACGATGGGGAACTCAAGTCCCTTGGCGCCGTGGACGGTGAGGACGCGGACAGCGTCGTCATCCGACTCGGGCAACACCACCTCGACCGCTCGAACATCGTCGCGTTGTTGCAGTTCGACCCACGCCAAGTATCGGCGAAGATCCCCGCCATAGGAATCGGTGAACTGGCGGGCCTGGTCGGCGACGAAACGGAGACGTCGCCAGACGTCCCGGGGCCGTCCCTCGTCCAGTCCGAGCTCCAGCAGCTTTCGCTCTTGCATGACCAGCTCGATGAGCCCACTGACGTCCTGCCACCAACGCTGAGCATGAAGCTGGTGCAATCCGGCCATGCCCGTGATCACGGGATGGGACGGATCCAACTCATCGGGTGGCGTTTCCCGGTAATCCCACGACCCTCGCGCCTGGCGGTAGGTCAGCAGGTCGTCATCTCCACAGCCGAACGACGACGATCGAAGGGCGGCCACGATGGAAACGTGATCGGTTGGGTCATCGACGGCGCGGAGCACAGTCAGCAGTTCGTGGACCTCGATGGTGTCGTAGATCAGCGAGCTCGATTCGAGCCGGTAAGGGATCCGAGCCGACTCGAAGGCATCTTGGAGGTTGCCGAGTCCCGTCCGGGTCGGGATGAGGACGGCGATGTCTTCCAGGGTGGCAGCCCTGCCCTCCGCTCCCACGGGCCATCGCTCGTCTCGAATGCGCACGATGGCGTCGACCATGTCGCGTGCTTCGCTGTCCCTGACGTCGTTGATGGTGGGCGCAGAACCGCCAGCCGGGGTCTCGTGCACGCCGCCGATCAGCGCTACCGGTGGCAACCCACCGATCACACCGGAGTGGGCTGGCCGGCGAGGAACCAAAGATTCATACGCAGGCTGGATTCCCGGTTCGCCCGATCCGAGCAGGGAACCAAATACGGAATTGACCCAATCGATGATCCCGGGGACCGACCGATGATTGCCGGTGACCGACAGCCGGTCATCCCCATGTCGATCCGCCACCTCCAGAAAGAGAGCCACGTCGGCACGTCGGAATCGGTAAATGGACTGTTTGGGATCGCCCACGAAGAACAGTCGGCCGGGATCGACCGGCAGGTCGCTCCAGGGCATCATGCCTGCAGCCGGGTTCGGTGAGCCGTTGGCAATGCGCACAGCGAGCTCGGCTTGGATCGGATCGGTGTCTTGGAACTCGTCGATCAGGAGGCGCTGGAATTCGTTGTGCAACGCGACCCGGACACCGACGTCGTGGCGAACCAGCTGGCGGGCTTGGACCAGAAGGTCGTGGAATTCCAGGCGGCCCCCGCTTCGCCGTTCCTCCGCGCCGCGAAGCGTGAGGGAACGGATGACCGGTATGAGGTACGAGAGGGCAGCGGACACGCTGGCGTCGATCACGGCCAGTCTTTCCGACTCGGCCGATTGCAGCATGTCCCGGACGTCGTCGATGGGACAGGACCAGTTGCCCTTTTGACCGAATCGAAACGTCAGCGGCCGCGAATTGACAAGGAGCTGCAAGGTCTCGAGCTCCGATGTCGACGAGGCCAAGGCTCGACGAAAGTCGGTCAGCTGTTCGATGTGCCCGGCCAACCGGTCGTCGTCGGCTGAACACTGGGCGGTCGCCTGGTAAGCGGCCTCCAGCCGCTCGATAACAGAACCAGCATCGATGACATTCAGGTGTCCCGGGTCGCTGTCGACATCGACCAGCAGGTCCCAGTTCTGGTTGAACTGCTCGGCGACCGAACGGAGGTGCTTCAGGGAGATCCCGCACACGAATGCCCGGGTGAGGGCGGGCTCCAGCAAGGGATCATCGAGGAGCTGGTCTATGAACGCGGACCAGCGGTCGTCGAAAGCAACCGCAGAACGACCCTCGTCGAGGACGTCGAACGTCGGCGGCAGACCGGCCTCGAAGGGGTGGGCGGTCAGGATTCGCTGGGCAAAACCGTGGAGCGTAGTGATCGGCGCGCTGTCGATCTCCTCGAGGGCAGTCCGCGCTCGCGCTTGGCGTCGGGCCCGCTCGCCCGGGGGGGCGGCCTCGCCGTCGAACCAGTCAACCAATCCATCGGCACGAAGAGCCTCGTTGTTCCCGGCTGCGGCCTGCTCGAGCGCTTCGTAGACGCGGTCGCGCAACTCCGCCGCGGCCGCCTCGGTGAACGTGATGGCGGCGATCCGACTCAGCCTGACGGCGCCCGACGCCACCAGCGAGAGCACACGCCCGACCAATGCCGTCGTCTTCCCGGTCCCGGCGCCGGCTTCGACGAAAAGCGACCGGTCGAGCTGGGCCAGGATCTCTGCTCGGGCTGAGGCATCGCTCACTCTGGTGTCTGCGCCGATAGCGCCGGAGGCTCCGCCTATGGCACCGCCGGCTCCGCCTATGGCACCCCTGACTGCGCCGATAGCGCCGGCCACTCCGCCAGCAGGTGCGTCGGCCTCATTGATGCGTTCCGTGGATTCACTGGCACGGGCGTCATCACCGACCGCGGCATTCTCCGGAGACGACGCAACCGCCGGGGCCCTGGCATCGTCCGGAGACGACGCAACCGCCGGGGCCCTGGCGTCGACGACGGCGGAGTCGGCATCTACCGCGGCAGTAGCTTGGGTGTCTCTGACGTCGGCGTCTGTGGCGGCCAAGGCAGGACAGTAACCATCACCGTCCAAAACGCTTAGGTCGAAGGAAAGCTGCGTCACGGCGCGTCGACTTCCGGCGGGTTGGGCCGCTCGGTCAGGTTCACGTATCTCGATAGTTCAGCAGCATCCCGCACCTTGGCCCACGAGACCTCGCGATCACCCGGGCACATCGATGTGAAGTCGCAGAACGTGCAGTTCTTGTTTTTCTCCCCGGGACGGGCCGGGAACAACCCGGCTTCGACCCCATCGACCAGGACCGCCACCACATCGGAGAAGCGCTGCAATGCAGCGGGGTCGAGGTCGTAACAGATCTGCTTGAAGTTCCCCTTCTCGCTGACGAACCAGTAGGCCACCCGGACCGGGACGCCGCCGAGCCGGCTCCGAGCAGCTAGGCCGTACACGGGTAGCTGCAGCTTGCGACCCCGGGCGAGAGGGTCGCGCTCACTCTCCTCGAAGCCCCACACACCACCTGTCTTGTAGTCGATGACCGATGCCGAGCCATCCGCGCCCACGTCGACGCGGTCGGCGTACCCCTTGAAGGTGATGGATCTGCCGCCGGGAAGCTCGA
>DASXMT010000277.1:0-2313 GCA_036495505.1 Acidimicrobiales bacterium
TCTACAGCGAGCCCGGCCGCCCGATCATTCCCCTGCGAGCAACTGTTCGTTGAGCGCCTGTGATTCGCTATCCAGCCGACGGACCAGCCCGGGCACGATCCGTCGCTCTGCCATGTGACCAATACCAGGCACGGCTACAACCAGTTCGCCATCGATGGTCCGAACGACGCCCGCTCCATCCGGGGTGAGCACGAAGTCGGCCGCTCCGTGGAGTTGGCGCGGGTTCTTCTCGGCTTCGAAGCCGAGTGCACCCGATCCCGCCGAACGGTCGACCCGTACCTCTTGGATCCACGCCAAGCGGCTCGAGCCGAGCAGGCGCCGGGCAATCGGATCAATGTTCCCGACGAACTCATATCGGAGACGTACCGTCAGCTGGTCCGCGTCTTCACGTTGCTCGAGCACCTCGGGCCGGCTCAGGTCGGGCAGGTCGAGGCTCAGGTAAAAGTCCGGATCGCACAGGATGCTCAAGACGGATCGCACCGACCCGTCGAAGTGGTGCTCAGCATGGAAGCGCACTGCCGGAGCTTCTCATAGCGAAGCGCAGAAGGGACGCCCTACCCCGGCAAGTGCTTGGTGTTGCCTGTTTCAGCAAGTGCTTAGTGTTGCCTGTTTCAACAAGTGCTTGGTATTGCCTGTGCCAGCGGGTACTTGCCGTATCCCCTGCCGGCCGAAATGATGACGCCATGGCCGTCGTCCTGATCCCCCTCCCCGAGCGCGACTTCGATCCCACCGAGGTGGCGGTGAGTTGGCAGGTGCTTGTCGGTCAGGGCCACGAGGTGCGTTTCGCCACGCCGGACGGTTCGCCGGCTCGGGCCGACGATCTCATGGTGTCGGGTCGCGGCCTCGACCCATGGGGATTCGTGCCCGGCCTCTCGCGTCTGGTCGGTATTGGACGCGTCCTTCGCGCCGATGCGCAGGGGCGGGCGGCCCACGCCGAGCTGGTCCGGGCCCCATCGTTCGTGAACCCCATGGTCTGGGACGAGGTCACGATGGACGACTTCGACGGGCTACTGCTGCCCGGTGGACATCGCGCCCGGGGCATGCGCCAGTACCTCGAGAGCAGCCTGCTCCACGAGGTCGTGGTCAAAACCTTTGCCGCCGGCAAGCCGGTAGCTGCCATCTGTCACGGGGTCCTGCTCGCTGCTCGAAGCATCGATCCAGCAACCGGCCGTTCGGTCCTCTATGGCAGGCAGACCACCGCGCTGACCTGGGCCCTCGAGCACCGCGCCTGGAGCGTCGCTCGCGTCTCCCGCTTCTGGGACCCGAACTACTACCGCACCTACAACGAGGAGGTGGGCCAGTCCACGGGCTACATGTCTGTACAACAGGAGGTCACGCGGGCGCTCGCCAACCGGGACGACTTCCACGCCGTGGTCCCCGGTACGCTCGACGCCGACCTGAAGTCCAGTGGGAGGGCTCGGGACACCATGTCTGACGAGCGTCCCGCCTTCGTAGTCGAAGATGAGACCTACATCTCGGCCCGGTGGCCTGGGGACGTTCACACGTTCGCCAAGCGCTTCTCGACGGTCCTGCATCGCAGCCACCCCGAGGTCGGCCCCTCGCGGCGCTAGTGGTCGCCCGGCGTGCCGGCGATGTCGACGATCGGCGCGTTCAATAGTTGGCCTCCCTTTGAGCCGTAGAACGAGGCATCGCCAAGATCGAACACGCCGCCATCGGAAGCCACCTCGCGATACCCGGTGCCGCCCGATGTGGCGGTGATGCCGACGATGGGGGCACCGAGGACCTGGCCACCCATGGAGCCCGAGAAGACGGCGTCCCCGAAGTTGAAGATGCCGCCGTCGGAGCCCACTAGCCAGTAGCCCTTGCCGTCGGGGGTGGCCGCCATGGCCACGATGGGCGCGTTGAGGGTCTGGCCCGCCTCGGACCCAAAGTTGGCCGCGTCCCCGAAGTTGTAGATCGTCCCTTTGGCACTCACCAGCCAGTAACCCGTCCCGTCGGTGGTGGCGGCCATGGCCACGATCGGTGAGCTCAGCGTCTGGCCGCCTTCTGAGCCTTCGAAGGCCGCGTCGCCGAAGGTGAAGATCCCGCCGTCCGAGGCCACCTCCCAGTAGCCCTTTCCGTCGGGAGTGGCGGCCATGCCCACGATCGGGGCGTTGAGGACCTGGCCTCCTTCGGAGCCGTAAAAGCCAGCGCTCCCGAACGTGAAGATGCCGCCATCGGAGGCCACCTCCCAGTAGCCCTTGGCATCAGAGCTCGAGGCCATACCGACAATGGGGGCATTGAGGGGCGCCCCTCCCTCGGACCCGAAGAAGCCGGCGTCGCCGAAGGTGAAGATGCCACCGTCGGATGCCA
>DASXMT010000278.1:0-3582 GCA_036495505.1 Acidimicrobiales bacterium
CAATGGGGACAGACGACGTCGGGCGGATGGCAAAACGACTGACATCGGGAGCACCGGGCCACGGTGAGAACTCCCTGGGCGGCCGCCTTCCAGAACGGAGTCGACTGCTCATCGGGCACCGGGAGGGGTCGTGCGAGCTTGGTCACAGGATGACTTCAGACTCCTTGAGCCCGACGATCTCGTCCCAGTCGTAGCCCAGCTCAACCAGCACGGCCTCGGTATCCTCCCCGTGCTCGGGTGCTCTCCGCAACGCGGGCGGCTCCTCGTCGAACTGCACGGGAACGGCGGGCAGGCGGTAGCGCGGTTCGCCGTCGACCACCACGTCGCCGACATACCCGTTGGCGATGACCTGCGGGTCGTCGAGCAGCTCGGGAACCGATTGCACCGGGGCCCAGGGTGCGTCCAGCTGGCGGAGGAGCTCCTTCCACTCGGCGAAGGTGCGTTTGGCGAATTCGGCGTCGAGCTCAGCCAGGCACGCCGCGGCGTTCTCTCCCCGGGCGCGCAAGTCCGAGAAACGGGGGTCGTCGACGAGGTCGGGTCGGCCGATGATCCGGCAGAAGTCGGGCCAGTAGCGATCGGCCTCCAGGAACACGAGCTGGATATGGCGCCCGTCCTTGGTCCGGTACATGCCGACGACGGGGTTGGGCGATGGCCCCCGTCCGCTCGACGCTTTCGGCTCGTCCCCACCGAGGGCGGCAAGGAGATCGGAGGACAGTGTCCACATGGCCGTAGCCATGAGTGACACGTCGACCACCGATCCCTTCCCCGTTCGGGTCCGTTTGAGCAGAGCCCCGGCGACGCCGAAGGCCAGGGCCATGGCCCCATTGCGGTCACCCATGGCGCCCCGTTGGCCGATGGGGTAGTCCCGCTCCGGAGGGGTCAGCATGTGGGCCAAACCACCTCGGGACCAAAAGGCCGAGGCGTCGTAGCCGGCTTGGTCGGCGTCGGGGCCACGGACCCCGTAGCCGTGTCCGCGGGCGTAGACCAGGGTCGGATACCGCTCGGTCACGGTCTCGGCGTCGAGGCCGAGTCGTTTCAATGCCTGCGGGCGCATGTTGGTGAGGAACACGTCAGCCGAGCTGAGCAGCCGATGCAGGGCTTCTTTGCCCTCTTCCCGTTTGATGTCGATGGCGATGGATCGCTTGCCCCGGTTGGCCAGGGCCAGTGAGAGGTTCACCCCGCCGCGGTCGCTGCCGATCCCCTGGGTGACCAATCCCCGGTACGGATCGCCCTGGGTGCTCTCGATGTGGATCACGTCGGCGCCCCAGTCCGCCAAGAGGGCGCCGGCCACGGGCACGAACACCCATTGAGCCAATTCCACCACCCGCACGCCGTCGAAGGGACCGTCAGCCGTCATTGCCGTGCGTCGCCCTGGCTGGCCGGGGTGAGGACGACGACCGGGATGTCCCGGTCCGTCCGGGACTGGTAGACGTCGTAATTGGGCCAGGCATCGGTCACGATCTTCCACAGACCCGGCTTTTCGTCGGGCGTGGCCGTACGGGCGATCACCGGGATGCGGTCGGCCCGCACCTGGATCTCTGCTTCTGGATTATCCGAGAGGTTCAGGTACCAGTTCGGATGGGTCGGCGCGCCGCCCTGCGAGGCGACGACCAGATAGTCGTCAGCGCTGCGAGCGAAGATCAGGGCCGAGGTCCTGGGGCTACCACTGCGACGTCCTGTAGTCGTGAGCAGCAGGGCGGTGACCCCGTTCCACTCGTAGCCGACCTCGCCATCGGTCTCCCGGTACCGCCGGATGTGCTCTTCGCCCAACAGATTGAGGTCGGGACTCGTGTAACCAGGCTCACTCATCGACAGTTCCTTTTCATCCGAATATGACGGGAATGGCGGTGGCGCCCCGCTCATAGAGCCCTATGAAGCTGGGGGGTTCGGCGTCGGGGTCGAGACGGAGGTTCGGGAGCCGATCCAAGAGAGCACCGATGGCCACCGACATCTCGGCCCGGGCCACGTGTTGGCCGATGCAGACGTGCGGACCGCTGCCGAAGGCCAACGTCGGCTTGATGGGCCGGGAGAGGTCGTAGTCGTCAGCATGGTCCCAGCGCTCCGGATCCCGGTTGGCGGCACCGATGCACAGGTGCAGGACGGCACCCTTGGGCAGTTGCACGCCGTGAAAGTCAATGTCCCGGGTGAGCCAGCGGGAGAACATGGGATCGGTGGGCATCCAACGCACCGACTCCTCAATGGCCGGCCGCAGAAGGGCCCGATCCTTGTTCACCGCCTTGAGGACGTCCGGTCGCTGAAGAAGAGCGGCCAGGGTGGTGCCCATCTGCTTCCACGTGGTCCCCGACCCGGCAGCCAGCAACAGCATGGCAAACGAATAGATCTCGGCGTCACTCAGGGTGTGGGTGCGGCCGTTCTCGTCGGTGATCTCCGATTGGACCAGGACGCTGATGAGGTCGTTCTCGGGCTTTTGGCGCCGAGCGGCAACGATCGGCTTGATGATCTCCACCACCTCGCCGGGGCGGCCCAGCGCTTCACGGATGTCCAGGGCCTGATCCACGGGCACGCCGAAGCTCCCCGTGATGGTGAGCACGGGGATGGCGGCGCAGAACTCGACGTTGAGCTCGGCCCGACCGCTGGCCTCGAAAGAATCGATGAGGGCGTGGACGGTCTGCTCTATCCAGTTCTCGATCCACCACCGGACTCGGGCCGGCCCGAAGGACGACTGCACCAGCGCCCGGTACTGGCGGTGTTGGGTGCCACCCATGGAGAGCATGCTGTTGGTCGGGCCGACCTCGCCGCCTTCCAGGTCGACCGCCTCGGCCGAGGAGGCAAAGACCTCGTCATTGCGGTAGGCCGCGTCGCAGGCCGCCCAGCTGAAGGCAGAGAAGTGGGGCCGGTCCGGGTAGGGAAGGCCGTGGAAGAAGAGGTCATCGGTGATGCCCATGAGCTCGTGAACCACGCCGGGCTGTACCGGCGCCTGGTCGCGCAATGCGTGCCAGCTGGGGTAGGGATCGTCCCGGTACCCGCCGCCGGTGAAGGACATGAAGCTCCCGGAGAGGTCGAAGAGCTCCCGGACCCGGTTGAGATCGAGGATGGGTCTGGTTTCGGTCATTGGGCTACGTAGCCTCCGTCCAAGGGGAGCAGGACACCGGTGACATTGATGGCGCGCTCGGATGCCAGGTAGACCGCGGCCTCGGCGCAATCCTCGGCCGTGATGGGGCGACCCAGCGGGTGCATGGCGCCGGACTGCTTGACCAGCTGTTCCCTGTCGACGTTGGCGGTGTCCAGGCCGCCGGCGGCCATGAAGTTGGTGAAGGGCATGGCGGCCGGGCATATGGCGTTGGCCCGGATTCCGAAGGGGGCGCCTTCAATGGCCACGGCCCGGGTCATCTGGTGAATCGCCCACTTGGTCGCCCCGTAGACAGAGCCACCCCAGCCGACCAGGCCGGCTACCGAGCCGGTGTTCAAGATCACCCCGGAACTCTCCTGGCGCTTGAACTGGATCACCGCATGCTTGGAACCGAGGAACACACCGCGGAAGTTGATTCCCACCAGGCGCTCGAAATCCTCCACTGTGTGGTCTTCGAGCTTGGCCCCGAGGCGCGGAGTGGGCACGCCCAC
>DASXMT010000279.1:0-3712 GCA_036495505.1 Acidimicrobiales bacterium
CGACGCCACATACCAAGCTCTCTTGGCCACGGCGCAACCGTTGCGTCGCAATCTCTTCGGTAGCGTCGACGAGGACACCGGTCGGGCCATGCGTCTGGCCTTCGCCTCTCGCAACTACAGCCGCAACCTGGTTGCCGATCTCGAGGCCACCGGCCCCCTCGATACCGAGCTCCGCTCCGACATTGAGAACGCCAGCACCACACTGCAGCGCTCGATGGGCGTACTTGCAGGTGCAGTCACCGGCCCCCGGGACGTGACCTACACCCGGTCGTCAGCCCTCTTCGACGGCGCCGAGCGCTACCTCGAGACAAGCCCAATCGGTATGGATAACGGACGGCTGGCTATCCGCGACCTCAAGCTCATCGACGGGGCCATGGCCGGCATGGCCGAGGTCATGGCAATCAACATCAGCGACTACGACACCGTGGCGTGAGTACGGCAGCCTGTCATCGGTCGTCGGCCCGTTACTCGCCGGGGGAGCTGGGGTAGGGCGGGGGGACATAGACCTTTTGCGGTGTGATCCGCACGATCAGGCGTTCGGCGCCCGGCTCGGGAGGCGGGGTGGCGCCGTCCATGTGAATGTCATACACCACCTGGTGGAATGACCCGTCGGGGTCGTCGGTGAGTTCGGCGGTCCCCGAGATTGCGGCATAGGTGCTGGCCACATTGTCAGCGGGAAGGCTGTGCACGAGCAGGTTCACCCGCGGATCGCGCACCATGTTCATGGTTTTGCGGCGGCCCTTGATGGTGCTGAAAAGGATGGAATCCCCTTCCCGTTTGACGAAGATCACCGACGTCTGCGCTTGCCCGTCGGCGTTGGTGGTGGCAAGGACCGAAAGGTGGTGCCCGTCGAGAATGTTGTACACGACATCGGTGAGTAGAGGGTTGTGGAGTTGGGTCATGCCTATGTCGACTCAGTGGAGGACGCCGAGGAATCGCGGCGAGGACCGATTCCTTCAGGCATGACGACGAGTCTGCATAATCATGGTCATGCCAGAGGTGGAAACGAACGGGTTCGAGGCATCAACGGCGCCGTACCGGAAGGAGCTGCTCGCACACTGCTACCGGATGACCGGATCCGTACAGGAAGCCGAGGACCTTGTTCAAGAGGCGTACCTGCGCGCCTGGAGGGCGTTCGACCGGTTCGAGCAGCGGTCGTCCGTCAGGACCTGGTTGTATCGGATCGCCACGAACGTGTGCCTGACCGCGCTCGACCGCGGCCGGCGGCGCCCCCTGCCGTCGGGGCTCGGGCCGCCGTCGCCCGACCCCTACGCGCACTCTGAACCGGCACCCCTCGACGTGCCGTGGCTCGAGCCGGTTCCCGACCGCCTCGTGGTCGATGAGCGGGGCGATCCGGCCGAGGTGGTAGCAGCTCGCCACAGCGTGCGCCTGGCCCTGGTCGCCGGCATGCAGATCCTCTCACCACGCCAGCGCGCCGCGTTCCTCCTCTGTGAGGTGCTCGCCTTCCCGGCAGCGCAAGCTGCGGAGCTCCTCGACTCGTCCGTCGGGGCGGTAAAGAGCTCGCTGCAGCGGGCTCGAGCCCGACTTGCTGACACGCCCGTCGCTGACGACGACGTTGCCGAGCCGACCGACGACGGGGCACGCCGCGTCCTCGATCGCTACCTCGCCGCGTTCGAGCAGTCCGACATGACAGCTATCAAGGACTTGTTGGCCGACGATGCTGTGCTCGAAATGACTGGCACCACCACCTGGTTCTCGGGCAAGGCGACATGTGTGCCGTTCATTGCCGCCCAGGCCATCGGTCAGGAGGGCGATTGGCGAATGTTCCCTCTTAAGGTCAGCGGCCAGCTCGGCGCAGCGGCTTACCGCCGGGGGGCCGACGGCACCTACCACCCGTTCGCCGTAGTGGTGCTGGCCACGTCCAGCACGCACATCGGCCGCATCGTTCTGTTCGGCCAACCCTCGCTGTTCCCACTCTTCGATCTGCAGCCCGGCTTGCCCGCCAGCCCCTGAGATCAGGAGTCACCATATCCCGACACAGCGGCGTGCCAGCCTTGATCCCGCCGCATTGGGATGAAGTGATCAGGCCACGGTGCCGTCGTGTCGAAGCCCGGCCATCCTGGCGTCGTCGTAGCCCAACTGGGCGAGGATCTCGTCAGTATCACGCCCTAACCCGGGAGCGGGATGGAGGACACCGATCTCCTCGTCAAACTGGACCGGCGCTCGCACCAGCGAGACCGTGTCCCCCGCCGGCTGGACGATGTCAGCGAAGTATCCATTGGCCATGACCTGGGCGTCGTTCGGAACCTCGAGCAGGTTCTGGACCGGCTCCCAGGGGATCTGGTGACCGAGGCGCTCCCGGAGCTCCTCGAGGGTGAAGCGGGCGAAGCCGACACCGAGCTCGGTCATCAGTGCTTGACGGTTCCTCGCCAGGGCCTCGGGCGTGGCGAACCGAGGATCATCGAGCATGTCGTCGCGACCCAGCCTGGTGCTCAGATCCTTCCACCACCGAGTGGGGTCGGGCATGGTCACTATCACCCAGCGGCCGTCGGCCGTCTGGTGATATGTGCTGCTGCGCGGTCGCTGACTGTAATCCTCGCCGGTCCCCTTCGAGTACACAAGGTCGCCGGAGTTCGCCCACATGCCGCTGGCCAGGAGCGAGACGTCGACAACTGCACCTCTGCCGGTGCGGGCGCGGCGAAACAGCGCGGCTGCGACTCCGAAGGCGATGTTCATTGACGACGTCCTGTCGCCGAAGCCCGGTCTCGGCGTGACCGGCTCAGCGGCGTCGGGCCCGGCCACTGCATGGGCCACGCCCGCCCGGCCCCAAAAGACGCTGTAGTCGAATCCTGGCTTGCCAGCCTCGGCCCCTCTCCGTCCCACGGCGTCGCCCCGCACGTAGACGATGTCCGGTTTCATGCGGCGAATGTCGTCCGATTCGACGCCGAGCTTCCTACGGGAGGCGGGCAGAAAGTTGGTCATGAACACGTCGGCGGTGCGGACCAGGTCTTCAAGGACGACCAACCCCTCCGGGCGTGACATGTCGAGGGCGATACTGCGCTTTCCTCGGTTGCTCTGCTCGACGGTAAGGCTCACGCCGCTGCTGCTCGACGGAACCCCCGGGGTGGGTACATCGCGTTGCGGGTCCCCGCCAGCCGGGTTCTCGACCTTGATGACGTCGGCCCCGAAGTCGGCAAGCACAGCTCCCGCGGCGGGAACCATGTGCCATCCCGCAACCTCGATAACTCGAACGCCAGCGAACACGTCGGTCATTCTGTCACGAGCTCATAGGGGAGAAAGTAATAGGGGACCGCCAACCCCCCCCACTATTCCATGGATGATTCAGCCCTGGCTCACAGTGCGAACCTGTTGAGCCAGAGCCAGAGGAGTTGACGAGCGCCAGTGGAGTTGACGAGCGCCTCCGGAGCTAGCCCTCGATGACGTTGTGTACCTTCGCCACCATGGGGTCGCCCATCTCAACGCCGAGTCCTGTGAGGATGGGTACAAGGGTTTGGCCAAACGCGTCGAAGTCCTCCTGCGACTCCCAGATGTCGAAGACATTCATCGAGCCGTTGGATTCGAGCGCGACGTGATAGGTGCGACCCTTTGGAGATCCTGCACCGGCCGCGTCGAGTTGCTTAATGGTCTCGTCATATTTGTCTGGTGTGAATCCGACGTGTGCGAAGTAGATTCCGAGTGCCATGAAACACCAATCCTTTTGTTCTTCGACCCGATCGCGCACGAATCGCTC
>DASXMT010000280.1:0-4772 GCA_036495505.1 Acidimicrobiales bacterium
AGAGCTACGTGGCCGGTTGGTGGGACTGCGACGATCTCACCGGACTGATCCGGCTGCTGATCGTCAACCTGGCCAAGTCGCTGCGCACCCTGGATCACCTGGGAAAGGCCGTGAACGGGCCGGTCTCGCTTTGGCGGGGTCTGCAACCTCCGAGTAAGGAGTCGGACCGTCACAACGTTCGCGCCCACTACGACCTTCCCGTCGACTTGTTTACGGCCATGTTGGACGAGTCGATGACCTACTCGTGCGGCGTCTTCGAGCAGCCGGGGTCGACTCTGGCTGGTGCCCAACGGGCAAAGCTCGACCGCATCTGTTCGAAACTCGATCTGCGGCCCACTGACCACGTCATCGAGATCGGGACCGGGTGGGGCAGCTTGGCCCTCCATGCCGCACGGGCCTACGGCTGCCGCGTGACCACGACGACGGTATCCCGATCCCAGTACGAAGTTGCGACTCGGCGGGTGGCCGACGTCGGTCTCGAGGACCGGATCCGAGTGCTCGAGGCCGACTACCGCGACCTGGAAGGGACCTACGACAAGTTGGTGTCGATCGAGATGATCGAGGCGGTGGACTGGCGCCGCCACGACACCTTCTTTGCCACCTGTGAGCGACTGCTCCGGCCTACGGGGCTCATGGCCCTCCAGGCCATTGTCATCGCCGACCGGAGCTACGACCGGGCCAAGCACCACCACGACTTCATCCGGCGGATGATCTTCCCCGGGGGCTGCATTCCCTCGGTGACCGCGCTCGGCGATTCGCTGACCCGATCCACCGGGCTCCGGATCCTGGACCTCGAGGACATCGGGCGGCACTACGCGGCCACGCTCCGTTGCTGGCAGGACAACATCGCCGCACATTGGGACGCGCTTCCGTGTGAGGGTGGCGATGAGGAGTTCCGTCGCCTCTGGCGGCTCTACCTCTGCTACTGCGAGGCGGCGTTCCTGGAGCGGCACATCAGCGACGTGCAGATGGTCATCGCCGGCCCCCAGTACCGTTCGCCACTCTCGCTCCGGCTCCGATGAGAGCGCCAGTTCTGTCGCAGGCATAGGTTGAGATGGTGGCCAAGCAGACGGGCAGGAACAGAGGGGAGTTGGGCGGCCGGAGCACGCCTGTGGACCTCATCGGGCTGCCGGAGGCCGCCGAAATTCTCGGCGTCCACTACATGACCGCGTATCGGTACGTGCGGACCGGCCGTCTTCCCGCCACTTCGGTTGGCGGAGTCTGGCAGATCGACCCGGACGATGTCCTTGCCGTAGTCGGCGCAGCACCGGTACCTCGTCGGGTCCAAGGAGGGTCGCGCTCGAAGGCGGCCACGAGGCTCGAGCGTCGTTTGGTACAAGGTGATAGTGGGGGTGCATTCGCAGTCTGCGAGGAGGCCATCGCTTCGTGGGCCACACCCGAGGACGTCTACGTCGACATGGTCGTCCCGGCTATGCGCAGCATCGGCGATCGGTGGCATGACGGCGAGATCTCGGTTGCGGTGGAGCACCGAGCTACCACAGCAGTCGTCGGGGTCATGGGTCGACTCGGTCCACGTTTCTCCCGCTCGGGTCGCAAGCGAGGGACCATGGTGATCGGTGCTCCAGCCGGCGAACGTCACTCCATTCCGGTGACCCTGGTGGCCGACATGTTGCGCGCCGAGCGCTTCGACGTGGTCGACCTCGGAGGGGATACGCCTACTGAGTCCTTCGTCGAGGCAGCCCGGGCCGCCGACCGGCTGGTGGCGGTGGCCATCGGAGTGACCACTTTCGGAAATGGCCCGGCCGTGGCCGCGGCCGTCCACGCACTCCATGCCGCCGTTCCCGGTTCACCTGTCATCGTGGGTGGAGCGGCGGTACCCACCCGAGCAGCTGCGACCAGGGCAGGCGCGGATCAATGGTCGGGCACCGACGGTCGGCGGCTGGTGGAATTGGTCGCAAGCGAAATGGCCGAGCGGGCTTAGTCAATCGGTCGTGGATCCCTTTGATGCAGAGCAGCTCCGGGGGCCCGGTCGTCCGGGGGTCGCACCAGGGATGGGACGTGGGTCGATCAGCTGGGCCCGAGTCCGGCACGAACCGATCAGGACGTCCCCGTCCAATCCCTTGCATCGCGGAGCACTTCGGTGAACGGCTTGTTGGTGTCGAAACTTGGTTCCCGCGGTAGACCGAGGGCGCGCTCGCCGATGCCGTTGCGTTGCATCTCGTTGGTACCACCGGCAATGGACATGATCCGTGAGTTCAGATAGGCCATCGACGCGTCGGCGCCTTGCTCGTCGGACGGTTCCCACGACATCGCCTGGGCGCCCCCGATCTCTACACCGAGACGAGCTCTGATCGGGTTGTAGGTGCCGAGGAACAGCTTTCCGTAGGCCGCCACTCCGGCATCCAGCCGGCCCAGCCGACCGAGTTCGGCGATGCGGGCGGCCAGCGCCCGCCCGACGAAATCGATCGTGTGGGCCCGAGCCAGCTTCTGGCGGACGACGGCATCGCCGAGGGCGCCCGACCGACGGGCCAGCTGGACGAGGTCGGGAGCTATGGGACCCGGCCTGACGCCCTCACTGGATCCGAGTGGGCGACCGGCGCCCCGCTCTGAGACCAGCATCGTCTGGGTGACCGTCCACCCGTGGTCGACATCGCCGATGCGGTTCCTGTCGGGTACGACGACGTCATCGAAGTAGTCCTCGCAGAATTCCGACGTCTCGTTGATCTGCCGGATCGGCCGGATGGTGAGGCCAGGCGATTTGCTGGGCACCGCGAACCACGTCAGGCCGCGATGCTTGGGAACGTCCCAGTTGGAGCGGGCCAAGCAGAACCCCCAGTCCGACAGGTGGGCGTACGTGCTCCAGATCTTCTGTCCGTTGATCACCCATTGGTCGCCGTCCTTCGTCGCCCGGGTGCGGGCACCGGCGAGGTCCGAACCGGAAGACGGTTCCGAGAAGAACTGGCAGACGAGTGCCTCCCCGGCGAGGACTCTCGGTACGAACTCCTCGAGGAACTCGGGCTGACCGTGGGCGATCATCGTCGGGACGCAGACGTGGAAGGTGGTGCCGGTGAGAACTCCGAAGTCGGGCAGAACGTAGTCGCTGGCCTCGTCCAGGAACGCGATCTCGTACTCGGCCGGGAGACCCTGGCCGCCGTACTCCTTGGGCCAGGTAATTCCGGCGTACCCACCCTCGAACAGGACGCGCTGGAGCGCTCGGTTGGTGGCCATGACCTCGGGGGTGTAGTAATCGATCTCGTGGGGCTCCGGGGGGCCGTTCCTCCTCTCGCAGTGCCCGGCCAGCCAGGCCCGCACCTGCCGGCGATAGCCGTCGAGGTCGGGCACGGCGCCGGGGTTCGACCGATCACTCGGCGAGGATCCAGTAGCGGCCTGGTCCATCATCGTGTCCTCACAGTCCGTGGAGCTCGCAGATCCGCTCCCGGTGCCAATCAGGCTGGCCATAGAGCAGGCTGTTCATGGTGATGCGGCGGAGGAACAGATGCAGATCGTGCTCCCACGTGTAGCCGATCCCGCCGAAAACCTGGAAGCAGCCCTGAGCGATGTCGATGCCGGTGTCGCCGACCCAGGCCTTGGCCATGCTGGCGATCTCACCGGCATCGTCCTGGCCCGCTTGGACCGCTCGGGTGGCGGCCGCGGAAATTGATATCCCGGCCTCCACGGAGAGGCTCATGTCGGCCAATTGGTGTTTCACGGCTTGGAAGGAGCCGATCGGTCGGCCGAAGGCGATCCGGTCGATGGCGTAGCGGCGGGTCATGTCGAACAGCGCCTCGATGGCCCCAACCGTCTCGGCTACCGAGAGCACCAAGGCCAGCTGCAGCTGGCGCTCCAGGTCGTCGGCCGTACCCCCAGGATGGCCCACCACGGCGTCGGCATCGAGCTCGACCCCCTCGAAGTCCACCGATGCGAAGCGCTGGGTGATGTCGTGCGCACCACGGCGTGCCAGGGAGACGCCGGGGGTGGAGGAGGGAACCAGGAACTGGCGCTGGCCCGCAGGGCTGCGGGCCGCAACCAGGAACCAATCAGCCAGCGCGGCGTCCTGGGCCAGTCCGGCGCACCCCGAAAGGATGAACCGGTCTCCGGCTGATGATGCCGAAAGGCCAGCCCCCGGAGGCCAGGCCCCAGCGCCGTCCGCCGCCGCCACCGTGGCCAACGCTTCGCCGTTCATGATCGCCGGGAGGACTTTCGCCTTCTGGTCGGCCGAGCCCCGGGTGGCCAGCGCGGAAGCGACGACGTTCATGGGGACGAACGGTCCGGGTTGGAGCCGGCGGCCGCGTTCCTCCGCCAGGATGGCCGCGTCGCGGAGTCCGTCACCCGAGACACTGCCGCCGCCGTCCTCCGCCGGCACGAGGAGGGAGAACCAGCCCAGCTCGGCCGCGTCCTGCATGTAGTTCGCCGGAAGGCCGGTGTCCGTGGTATTCAGCTGACGCACGACGTCGAGCGGACAGCTGGCGTCCATGAACCTGGTCGCCGTGTCCCGCAGCAGCTCCTGATCGCCAATTAGATCGAGTTCCACGTCGCTCGTTCCCGGTCCGGACGCCCGGTCGTCCTGTCGTCTTCCAGCGCTGAGGCAGCCATGTCCGGGATCATCGGCCGATGCACCCCTTTGTACATGGTTTGACTCCTGAGTGCACGATCCGGGTGACGGAATTGCGATGTTGCCGGAGGGCGCAGCGCGTCTTGCCGGCTCAGAAGATCCATCCTGGCGAACCGGGCTCAGGGACGCCAGTGGCCAGGACGAACTCAAATCCGGCCAACTTGGCATAGTAGGCATCGACCTGGGTGTCACCTATGTG
>DASXMT010000281.1:0-2350 GCA_036495505.1 Acidimicrobiales bacterium
GAGGCCTACTTCGAGCGGGCCGTGTTCGCTCCCGGCAACCGGGTGGAGGTGAGCGAGACGGCCCGGTTGTTCACCGGGGCGACCAAGAGGGCCATCGAGCTCCGGGATCGGACCTGCACCCATCCCTACTGCGACGGCACAGGACCTTCCCAGGTCGACCACATCATCCCCTACGCCCAGGGTGGTCCCACCAACCAGGAGAACGGCAGGCTCCTCTGCGGATTCCACAATCGCCTGCGGAACCAGCGGCCGCCGCCTTCGACCGGATGAGGTAACCCCAGGGGATCTGATCCCCCGCCGCACTCACTACGTGAACCCGCCTCATTACTTGACCACCACGATCTACCTACGGCACGGCCTCGCGTTCCATCGTTTGTTCCACCGCGCCCTCCCACAGCTTGTTCCGCCGCGCGCCCTTCCACCGTATGTTTCGCCGCGCCTTCGCCGCGCCTACGGCACGCTCTTGGGGCCGACGCCGGCCCGACTCGGCCGTTCGGTGTCGCGCATGAACAGCGCGCAGATCGCAGCCAGCACGGCGACCACTGCGCCGACCAGGAAGGCGCGGTGGAACGAGCCCAGCGCACCAGCTGTCGAATGGCTCGATGCCTGGACGGTCTCCATGACCTGTATGCCCGCCACCACTCCGATCTGGGTCACCAATTGCTGGGCGGCACTCATCACCCCCAGCTCCTCGGGCTGCACCTCGTTGGAAGCTGACGCTGCCGTGGACGGCGTGACGATCCCGATGCCGACACCGGATAGCGACAGAGCGGCCAGGATCAGCACCAACGAGGGTTGCTGGCCGAGTTGGGTGAACAGGATCATGGACACGGCGAGGATCAGCGCCCCCACAACCGATGACAGGCGCTCGCCCACCCTCACGGCCGCGTAGCCGGCCAGGGGCGCCACGATCGAGAACAGCAGCGGTCGGGCCGTCGACTCCAGCCCGGCTCGCGTCTCGCTGTAGCCATAGACCCGCTCCATGAGGATGGGGAACAGGAAGAAGCCACCCATGTAGGAGAAGTTGGTCAGCGCCCGAGCTCCCAGAGGGAAGGTGAAGTTTCGGATCAGGAAGTACCGGAGCGGGATAAGCGGATCAGGGGTACGCCGCTCGTGGGCGACGAAGGCCACCGACCCGAGGACGCAGAGTGCGGCCATCGCCAGAGTGGCAGGAGCGGTCCAGCCCCAAGTCGGGGCCTGGTTGAGGCCCAAGAGACCTGTGACCACGGCCAACGAGAGCAACCCCGACCCGGCCCAGTCCAGCCGCCACAGCGACGGGCTAGGTGCCGACAGGCCTGGCGGGCCGGGCGAGCCCGAGGGGGCAACCGGACCAGCTCCAACTGGGGTCGATTCCTCCGGTACCGTAACTCCCTCGACGGGCTCACCTGGCTGATCCACGAGGTGCTCGTCGATGCGGCTGAGGGAGATGTCGGCGCGGCTGACGGGGGCGTCGACGGTCGACTCCGAGTGCTGCATGGTGTGACCGGGCAGGACGACCAGGGCCAGCACCATGGCCACGGCCATCAGCGGCAGTTCGCCCCAGAACAGCGCTCGCCAGCCGAGGTACTGGATGATCGGAGCGCCGACAGTCACCCCGATGACCGGGCCGCCCGCCCCCACCAGCGCCCACCAACCCATGGCCTTCACCCGGTCCTCGGCCGAGAAGACCTGCAAGATAAGGGCCATCGACGCCGCCCCGGTCGCTGCTCCCTCGATGCCGTCCAGAACCCGGGCGGTGATGAGCAGGCCGGCGGTGGGAGCCGACGCGGTGAGCACCACACACACCGCCGCCCCCACCAGTCCCCACAGGTACAGCCGCCTGAGGCCCCAGACGTCGCCGATCTTCCCCAGTACCGGTGCGGCCACTCCGAAGGCCAGCAAAGGGCCGGTCGACGTCCAGGTCAGGGTGGAGACCGAGGTGTGGAGCTCGCCCGCCACCTTGGGCAGCGCCACGACGAAGACGGTGAATGTGATGTTGACCGACAACAAGCCGGCCAGCACCGTCCACAGCACCCACCACTGGTACCGGTCCGAGGAGCGGACCCGTTCGTGGGCCCGATGACGGAGCAGGACAGGCCAGGGAACGATGACGCCGCCTTCGGCCCCCGCCCCTGCCCCCGACTCGAGGCTGAGCGCTGTGCTCTCGAGAGTTTCGGCAGACACTGCGCGCTCGAGCGTCTCGGCACGCGCCCTGGTCTCCAAGCGCTCGGGAGACGCTGGCCGCCCCGGCCCGGCCCCCGGTTCCACGTCAGCCGTCGAGGCGGTGCATCTCCGTCTGCAGCTCCGCCACCGTCCAGCGGTCGTCCTTTTCCAGTGTGTCCGTCATCGTCCATGGCTGGAAGAGCCGGAT
>DASXMT010000282.1:0-4094 GCA_036495505.1 Acidimicrobiales bacterium
CTCGAGGCGATCGACGGGCTGGTGGCGGTCGAGGGAGACGCCTCGGCGTCGCCCGAGCGGGTGGAACGAGCGGTGACCCACCTGGAAGAAGAGCTCGGTGACCTCCTCTTTCAGGTGTACTTCCACTCCACGCTGGCCGCCGAGGAGGGCCGCTTCTCGCTGGCCGACGTGGC
Organism: Acidimicrobiales bacterium; assembly: GCA_036495505.1. Classification (GTDB taxonomy): domain Bacteria; phylum Actinomycetota; class Acidimicrobiia; order Acidimicrobiales; family RAAP-2; genus DASXMT01. The sequence continues at coordinate 174 of DASXMT010000282.1, forward strand.
TCGCGGGGTCCACGACAAGCTGGTCGCCCGCCACCCCCACGTGTTCGTGGACACGGTGGCCAACTCGCCCGACCAGGTGGCGACCAACTGGGAGGCGTCCAAGCTGCTCGAGAAGGGCCGGGCCAGCGTCACCGAGGGCATCCCTGCCGCCCTGCCGGCCCTGGCCCTGGCGGCGAAGCTGCAGCGGAAGGCGCTGACCGTCGGGATCGACCTCCCCGACCGGGGGCTCGAGGCGAGCGCCATCGTCGCCGGCCTGGACCGGGTCCTGCAATGGGCCGACGAGCGACCGGCGCCGGCGACCGGTCCCCACAGCGAGCCAGACGGCGAGCCCGACAGCGAGGCAGCGGTGGGCGATCTCCTGTTCTCTCTGGTGAGCGTGTCCCGGCAGTTGGGGGTCGACCACGAGACTGCGCTGCGGGCCCGATCGGTGGCCTTTCGCCACGAGGTGGCGCAACACGAACAGGGCAGCTAGCCGCCGCTTCGGGCAACGTCTGCGCGCTCGAACAGTTCACGCTCGAGGGCCTCCGCCAAAATACGGAGAGCTACGGGTCCTGAGATATGCAGCAAACGTTGCCTGTTGCGGCCCGAGGCATGCAGGGCACCTGGACGGATGCCCTGGTCTCGGGCTGTGCAACTGATAACTTTTCTCCCACCAGCCACAGGAGCAACAGCGCACAGTGAGCAGCATCGAACAGGTCATCGGCCGGGAGGTTCTCGACTCCCGCGGTAATCCCACCGTCGAGGTCGAGGTCGTCCTCGACTCGGGAGCGGTGGGTCGCGCCATTGTGCCCTCAGGGGCGTCCACCGGTTCGTTCGAGGCTGTGGAGATGCGGGACGGCGGGTCCCGCTACGGCGGCAAAGGCGTGACGCGTGCGGTCGACAATGTGAACGGAGAGATAGCCGAGATCCTCGACGGCTTCGATGTCCTCGATCAGCGGAGCATCGACTTCGCCCTGATCGACGCAGACGGGACACCGAACAAGTCCCGCCTTGGAGCAAATGCCATCCTGGGCGCTTCGCTGGCGTCAGCCAAGGCGGCGGCAGACGAGCTCGAAATCCCGCTCTTCCGCTCTGTGGGCGGGGCCGACGCCCATGTGCTGCCGGTCCCCATGATGAACGTGATCAACGGCGGTGTCCACGCCGATAACTCGATCGACCTCCAAGAATTCATGATCATGCCCGTGGGCGCGGCCTCGTTCTCGGAGGCGCTCCAGTGGGGAGCCGAGACGTACCACGCATTGGCCAAGGTACTGAAAAACAGGAGCCTTTCCACCGCCGTGGGCGACGAGGGTGGATTCGCGCCGAACCTGGACTCGAACGAGGCCGCAGTGCAGGTCCTGGTGGAGGCTATCGAGGCGGCCGGACGGGTTCCGGGTGACGAGATCGCCATAGCCATGGACCCCGCCACGAGTGAGCTGTTCAGGGACAGTCACTACGTCCTGGCCGGCGAGGGGCGCACCCTCACTTCATCCGAGCTGGTCGATTACTGGATCGATCTGTGCGGTCGGTACCCGATCGTCTCCATCGAGGATGGGATGGCCGAGGAGGACTGGGACGGCTGGGCCCTAATGACCGCGGCGCTGGGTGACCGGATCCAGCTTGTGGGCGACGACGTGTTCGTGACCAACGAGGAGCGGCTCCGACGCGGTATCGATCTCGGAGTGGCTAACGCTGTGTTGATCAAGGTGAACCAGATCGGAACACTGACCGAGACGCTGGGGACCATGGCCAGGGCAACGAGTTCGTCCTACCGCTGCGTCATGTCCCATCGCTCGGGCGAGACGGAGGACTCGACCATCGCCGATCTGGCCGTGGCCACCAACTGCGGGCAGATCAAGGCCGGGGCCCCGGCCCGGTCCGACCGGGTGGCCAAGTACAACCAGCTGCTTCGGATCGAATCGGCGCTGGGCGAGTCGGCAGCGTTCCTCGGCGGCGAGGCCCTACGGTCGGGGAAGCCGGCGACATGAGCCGAGCGGCGACCCGGCGGTCGGCTCCCAGCCATCGGGCCGCCACCAATAAGGCCAAAGGTTCGAAGGCCAAGGCCTCCGGAGCGAAGGGTGCGTCGGTCGAGGGCAAGTCCCCGGCTGTGGGAACATCCCGGGCACAGGGCCGAGCAGCGAGGGCGAAAGCGTCCAAGAGCAGTCCGGCCACGCGGCGATCAGAAGGCAAACAACGGTCGCCCGCCAGCCCGCAGTTGCGCCGTCGCCGGTTCATCCTGGTGGTGTCGGCAGCCTTCGCCGCTCTGGTCCTGGGCACGAGCTTCCCAGCCAGCGGATTGCTGTCCGATCACCATCAGCTGGCCGCCACCGATGCCGCCCTGCATCGCCTCCGGTCGGAGAACAGCGCGCTGACCCAGGAGAAGCAGCAGCTCAACTCCAAAGCCGAGATCCACAGCCTTGCTCGTCAGGACTACCAACTCGTCGATCCCGGTCAGACGGCCTACAACGTGCTGCCACCCAATTCGCAATCGACCAAGAACGGCTCGTCGAGCGTGACCGGGGACCCAGGGAACCAGCCGGTGGTCGCCCCGGCCAATGCAGCGGGGATGAGCCCCGATCCCGACGTGCCCACCACCTCGACCACGACCCCCTCGTCTTCGGACGCCCAAGCCCCCTCGTCCTCGGGATCAGGGTCGGGGTCGGAGTCGGCCACGCCGACAACGCAGCCCACCAGCGCGGGCGAGGGTTTCTGGACCCGGACCCTCCACTCCCTCGAGTTTTGGAGATGACGGTCGACCTGCTCCGCGATCCTACGGCTTGTCGGCCCCGCACTAGGTTCGGGAGCGACATGGAAGCAGCGGACGAGGGTGACGTCGCGGCCGTCACCGAGATGCTCGGTCGTCCGCCCCGAGGCCGGTTCGAAGTGGTGGTGCGAGGCGACGACGACGCACCGGCGGTGATCGCCAACGCCCCGTTCCTCGATGACGGGACCCCCATGCCAACCCGGTACTGGCTGGTGGACCCGACGCTGCGCGACGCGGTGAGCCGACTCGAGTCGTTGGGTGGCGTGCGTCAGGCCGAAGGTGCGATCGCACCGGACCGCGTGGCCGATGCCCACCTCCGCTATGCCGTCGAGCGGGAAGCCCTTATCCCGGCCGGACACGACGGCCCTCGGCCCACTGGGGGTGTTGGCGGGACCCGGCGGGGCGTGAAGTGCTTGCATGCCCATCTGGCCTGGTGGCTCACCGGGGCCGACGATCCTGTCGGTGCCTGGACGGCGGAGCGCATCGGCCTCCATCCAGGATCCGCGCCCCGGTGATCGCCCGGTTACGGGGGGGCGCCGTCCGCGGCATGGCGGCCACCGCCATCCTGACGGTGGCCGTGGCCGCGCTGGTGGCGCCCACGGCGCGGGCCGCCTCGCCCACGCTCTCCGTCTCGGGGACGGTGGTCAACGTGTCGGGGGAGCAGACGGTCGACGGGGTCACCATGCTGCCGGCCAATCCACCCCCGGTCGCGGGCGCCGTCATCCGAGTCGACGGCACCGAGGTGACGACCACCAATGGGAGCGGTGCCTTCTCCTTTAGCTACACCGGAACCGACGACGCCGTGACCGTGAGCGCCACTGCGCCGGGACTCGGGACCTGGCAGCTGACCAACGTCTCCTCGACGGCCTCCGGAGATGTGTTGACGATGATGCTGAACGGACACAACACGTCCCGGGACGTGTCACCGCCGGCGACCGCGTCTGGCGGGACCAATACGACCGCACCCATCCCGGCCACTGCCCCAGCAGGCGGCAGCACGACCACAACGACGCCGACACCCACCACGACAGGTGGAGGCAGCACCACGCCCACCACGACGCCGACGCCCACCACGGGAGGGGGGAGCACCACGACGCCGACACCAACCACGACGCCGACACCAACCACGACACCGACACCAACCACGACACCGACACCCACCACGACACCGACACCCA
>DASXMT010000283.1:0-5086 GCA_036495505.1 Acidimicrobiales bacterium
CCGCAGTATCCCGACAAGTCGGCGGCCGAACTGGTGCTGACCACGCTGCACGCAGGCGGGAAATTCGGAGGATCGGGCTACAAGGTTTCCGGCGGGCTCCACGGCGTCGGGGTCTCGGTGGTGAATGCCCTGTCCACACGATTGGTCCTCGAGATCGACCGTGACGGCAGGCACCATGTCATCGAGTTCGTCAATGGGGGCGAGCCCATCGGGAAGCTTGAGGACACCGGCCCCGCGCCCCACAACGGGACCGGGACCTCGGTCACCTTCTGGCCGGACGCCACCGTCTTCGAGGAGGTTGACTTCCGGGCCCAGACCGTCGTCGAGCGCCTCCAGATCATGGCCTTCCTCAACAAGGGCCTGGAGATCAATTTCGTCGACCAGCGGCCGGAGGCCAAGCCTCGGCAGACGTTCAAGTACAAAGACGGCATCATTGACTACGTCCGGCACCTGAATGCCTCCAAGGAGGCGCTCTTCCGCAAGGTCGGTTCGTACGAGCAGGTCGAAGAGACCATGGAGGTGGAGGTCGCCCTCCAGTGGAACGCCGGCTTCTACGAGAGCATCCACTCCTTCGCCAACGGCATCTCCACCATCGAGGGCGGCATGCACGAAGAGGGCTTCAAGACCGCCCTGACCAGCGTGGCCAATAAGTACGCCCGGGCCAGGGGAGCGCTGAAGGAGAAGGACGAGAACCTCTTGGGTGAGGACATCCGGGAGGGCCTGACCGCCATCATCTCGGTTCGGTTGCAGGATCCCCAGTTCGAGGGACAGACCAAGGGGAAGCTCGGCAATGTGCCGGTGCGATCACTCGTGCAAAAGGCCACCAACGAGAAGCTGGCCGAGTGGTTCGAGGAGAACCCCAAAGAGGCCAACCAGGTTCTGCAGAAGGCCACGCTGGCGGCCCGGGCCCGGATGGCCGCCAGGCAGGCCCGCGACCTGACCAGGCGGAAGTCGGCCCTGGATGGCGCAGGGTTGCCCGGCAAGCTGGTCGACTGCTCGTCGCGGGACCCCCGCGAGAGCGAGCTGTTCATCGTGGAGGGGAACTCGGCCGGGGGGTCGGCCAAGGACGCGCGCAGCCCGCGGACCCAGGCCATCCTGCCCATTCGGGGAAAGATCCTCAACGTGGAGCGGGCTCGCATAGACAAGATGTTGAAGAACACCGAGATCCAGGCGTTGATCTCGGCCATCGGCGCCGGGCTGGCTGACGATTTCGACGTGACCAAGATCCGGTATCACAAGGTGATCATCCTGGCCGACGCCGACGTCGATGGTTCGCACATCCGGACGCTGCTGCTCACTTTCTTCTTCCGGCAGATGAAACCGCTGGTCGAAGGAGGGTTCGTCTATGTGGCCCAACCGCCGTTGTACTCGACGCTGGCGGGCAAGGAGAAGATCTACCTCAAAGACGACCAGGCCAAGGACGCCTACCTGGCCGAGAACCCCAACCACAAGGCCGATTTCCAGCGGCTGAAGGGCCTGGGGGAGATGGACTACGACGAGCTGCGCGACACCACCATGGACCCTGGGAGGCGTTCGCTGCTCCAGATCGGCGTGGAGCAGGCAGCTCTGGCCGACGAAGTGTGCTCGGTCCTCATGGGCGAGGACGTGGAGCTGCGCCGCCAGTTCATCCAAACCAACGCCAAGGACGTTCGCTTCCTCGACATCTGATGAGGCGGCAGTCACTGGCGACCGACAGTTCGAGAACACAGGGTTAGGACAGGGATGGCAGGACCAAATTCAAGCGACGGGACCGGAAGCGACACCACCGACGAGGCGGTCTCCGGGTTCATCGAGCCCATCGAAATTCAAGAGGAGATGGAGCGATCCTTCCTCGAGTATTCGATGTCGGTCATCGTGTCGCGCGCCCTGCCCGACGTGCGAGATGGGCTAAAGCCGGTTCACCGCAGGATCCTCTACTCCATGTTCGATCAGCGTCTGACACCTGATCGTCCCCACAGCAAGTGCGCCAAGGTCGTCGGTGACGTCATGGGCACGTACCACCCCCACGGTGACTCATCGATCTACGAGGCCCTGGCCCGCATGGCCCAGGACTTCTCCATGCGCCATCCCCTCATCGACGGGCACGGCAACTTCGGAGGTACGGGTCCCGACGAGGGGCCGGCGGCCATGCGCTACACCGAGTGCCGGCTGGCCCCGCTGGCGCTGGAGCTGATGGCCGGCATCGACCAGGAGACGGTCGACCGCGTCCCCAACTACGACGCCACTGCGGAAGAGCCGACCGTCCTCCCGTCCCGTTTCCCCAACCTGATGGTCAATGGCTCCCAAGGGATCGCCGTGGGCATGGCCACCAACATCCCGCCCCACAACCTTGGCGAGGTCATCGACGCCACGACCCACCTGCTCGAGAACCCTGAAGCCACCCCGGAAGATCTGATGGCCTTCGTCAAGGGCCCGGATTTCCCAGGCGGTGCCCTCATCCTCGGCCGCCAGGGGATACTCGACGCCTTCCGGACGGGAAAGGGGTCCATCAAGCTGCGCGCCGTGGCCGAGATCGAAGAGGGGAAGAGCGGCGAGACCCGGATCGTGGTCTCGGAGATGCCGTATCAGACCTCCATCGCCTCGGTCTCCAAACGGATCGAAGAGCTGGTCCGGGCGGGGGACCTGGATGGAATCGCCGAGATCCAGGACGACTCGTCGGGTGGGAAGACGCGGCTGATCATCCGTCTGAAGCGGGACGCCAACGCCAACGTGGTGCTCAACAACCTCTACAAGCAGACGCCCCTACAGACCAGTTTCGCCGTTAACACCGTGGCCCTGGTCGACGGCGTCCCCCGCACGCTCAACCTGGCCCAGATGCTCACCCACTACGTGGCCCATCAGGTCGAGGTGGTCACCCGGCGGTCCGAGTTCCTCCTCGACAAGTACCAGAGTCGGGCTCACATCGTCGAGGGTCTGCTGAAGGCGATCGACATGCTCGATGCCGTGATCGCCGCCATCCGCGGGTCTGATGACCGGCCGGAGGCACGGACCGCGCTGATGGCCGAGCCCTTCTCCTTCTCCGAGACCCAGGCCACCCACATCCTTGACATGACCCTTGGCCGACTTACCCGGCTGGGCCGGACCGAGCTCGAGAGCGAGCTGGCCGACCTGCACGAGAAGATCGCTGAGCTCGAGGCCATCCTGGGTGATCCCGCCATCCTCCGTGGCGTCATCGCCAGCGAGCTGGGTGAGATCCGGGAAAAGTACGCCAACGACCGCCGGTCGATCATCACCCACGATCCCGGAGACATGGGCGTGGAGGACCTGGTCGATGACGAGGAGATCGTCGTCACCATGACCCGGGCCGGCTACATCAAGGCGGTATCGGCCGACGCGTTCCGCACCCAGGGACGCGGCGGTCGAGGAGTGCAGGGGGCGCGCCTCAAAGAGGAGGATCTCATCGACGACGTGGTGCACACCTCGTCGCACGCCCACCTGCTCCTGTTCTCGAACCGCGGCCGGGTGTTCCGGCTTCGGGCCCTCGAGATACCGATGAAGGAGCGGACGGCGAGAGGCACAGCAGTGGTAAACCTGTTGCCGCTCTCGCCCACCGAGAAGATCCAGGCCATCATCGGCACCCGGGACTTCTCCGCCGATCACTACCTGGTCTTTGCCACGAAGCACGGTCAGGTGAAGAAGACGGCGTTCACCGAGTACGACAAGTCTCGACGCGAGGGTTTCATCGCCATCAACCTGCGCGACGGGGACGAGCTGGTCCGGGTGGTGGAGACGTCCGGTGACGACGATGTGTTCATGGTGACCCAGTCGGGCATGACCATCCGCTTCTCCGAGAACGACGTCCGGCCCATGGGTCGCGATGCCGCCGGGGTTCGCGGCGTGCGGCTGAAGGCGGGCGACGAAGTGGTGTCGTGTGACGTGGCTCGGGACGACGCCGACATCTTGCTGGTCACCGACGCCGGGTACGGAAAGCGCACCAAGCTCGAGCGGTTCAACCGCCAGACGCGCGGCGGCCAGGGGGTCCGGGGCATCCGCCTGACGGCCAAACGCGGCCGTGTGGTTGCTGCGTTCATGGCCGGGCTGGACGACGAGATCCTCCTGGTGTCGACCGGGGGAGTGGTCATCCGGACCGCCGTTCGCGAGATTGCCTCCCAGGGCCGGGATGCCACCGGCGTGCGGGTCATGAGCGTGCCCGAGGGCCACGCCGTTGCTGCGGTCGCCCCGGTGGGCGGCGAGACACTGGTGGCGACCTGACCGCCTGGTCCTCGGAGGCTCGTTGCCCCTTGGCCGATCAAGGTCGACGGCCGGTGGTGTAGCCTCGTGGACCGGTCTGGGGGCTATAGCTCAGTCGGTTAGAGCGCAGCACTGATAATGCTGAGGTCGCAAGTTCGATTCTTGCTAGCCCCACTCAAGGTGTCCTGGTCGGGGGGTGATTCTTGGTTACGGCGGGAGCTCGCGAAGCTCAGCTTCCGAAGCCGGTGACTTCTCAGCGACCGCGTCAGCGACGTGTCGACGGATCTAGAGCACGAGTTGTTCTCGCCGCCGGATGAGGTCAGCCGACAAGGGCGCCCGCTAGCTCCTGGACGTATGTTCGGAGAATCCCGTCCATCCCTGATCGGGAGGAGAACGTCAAGTCACCCCTCCCACTTCGAGCATTCGATCGACCCCCGAACGGAACCGCATCCATTGATCCGCGAAGGATGCGAGAGCCCGATTCCCTTCTTTGGTTATGGAGTAATAACGGCGGGGCGGCCCCTGGTTCGACTCCTGCCAGTTCGTTTCCACCAACCCTTCTCGACGAAGCCTGGTGAGGAGGGGATAGACCGTGCCGTCGCTGGTGACGAGGCCATCGGCCGCCGATAGCTCTTGGACGAGTTCAAATCCGTAGCGTTCACGCCCCTTGAGGAGGGCAAGGACGCAATATTCAATGGCGCCACGGCGCATTTGAGTCATCTGAGCTTCGGCGGCTACCATGTACAACATAGTACCGGGCTGTGCACCCTAAGGGGGATCTTTGATGTTACGGCGAATCGTTCGGTTGGGATTGTCTGGCATCGCCGCGCTAATCCTGTGTTTGTTCGGAATGGTCTCGGCGAGCAGCGGAGCCGCTTCGTCGCAGCCCGCCGTT
>DASXMT010000284.1:0-6072 GCA_036495505.1 Acidimicrobiales bacterium
GACTTTCATCAGTCCGGTGACTCCGTGCTTGGCAGCCACATAGGGGGCGACGTTGGGGATGGGCATGAGACCGGCGTTCGACGACGTGATCACGATCGCGCCCTTCCGCCGATCGACCATGTGCGGCATGGCCTCCCGGCACGTGTTCCACACGCCGTTGAGACAGATGTCGATGGTCTCGTCCCACATCTCATACGGCGTCTGCCACGCCGGAGCGAACGCGGTGATCCCGGCGTTGGCCAGGACGATGTCGATGCCTCCCAACTCGTCGATGGTCTGCTCGACGAATGCCTTCATGGCCGGACGGTCGCGGACGTCGGCCTCGACAGCCACGCAGCGACGGCCCGTCTCCGACACCAGCTTCTGCGTCTCCAGCCGGTCCTCTTCGGTGGCCGTCCGGTAGAGCGTCGACTTCACCGGTGCGGAGATGTCGCAGAAGGCGATATCGCAGCCTTCGCCGGCGAGGGCCAGCGCGTGACTCCGTCCCTGCCCCCGGGCGCCGCCGGTGATGAGCGCCACCTTGCCATCGAGCTTCCCCATGCTTCCCCCTTACGCGTCCTAATCGAATATTCAGACAGAAGATTCGACTATCGACGAACCCTACCGCAGCTACCCGGTCTAGGGTCTGGACGAGATCCAGAACCAAGGGGGGATGACCGCATGGTGATGTCACTCGTTCGTTTCAACCAGGTCCAGCCGGGATTGGACCCCGAGGAGATGGCTGACCGCTATCAGGCTTCGGTGGCCATGGCCGGGTACGCCGATGAGCACGGCTTGGACATGGTGACCCTCGAGGAGCACCACGGGGCCGACAACGGCTGGAGCCCGTCCCCGCTGGTCAGCGCGGGCCTGGTCTTCGGTCGTTGCCCGCGGATTCCCGTCACCATCATGGCGCTGCTCCTGCCATTGCACGATCCGATCCGACTGGCCGAGGACATCGCCGTGCTCAACCTGGCCAGCGGGGGCCGCCTCACCGTGGTCGGTGGATTGGGCTATCGCCCCGAGGAGTACGCGGCGCACGGAAAGTCCTGGGCGGAACGAGGCAAGCTCATGGACGAGGCGGTCGACACCATGCTCAAGGCGTGGACAGGAGAGCCGTTCGAGTATCGGGGTACCGAGGTGCGGGTCACCCCGAAGCCGCTCACCCAGCCGCACCCGACCCTGCTGATCGGTGGGACGTCGAAGCCGTCTGCCCGGCGGGCAGCCCGCGTCGGCCTCCCACTGGCACCGGCCGCATACCTGCCCGATCTGGAGGCCTACTACTACGAGCAGTGCCAAGCGGCAGGAACGCAGGGGGTGTGCATCATGCCGCCGGGCCAGTTCTCGACGACGTACGTGGCCGAAGACCCCGAGCGGGCATGGAACGAGCTGGGTCAGTACTTCCTCCATGAGGCCACGGTGTACGCCAACTGGCAGACACCCGACATCCATTCCGCCGTCCATTCACATGCCGGCACCGTCGGCGAGCTCCGGGCCGAGGGCATCTACGAGGTGCTCACCCCCGACCAGTGCGTGGCCCGGGCCACCGAGGCCGGCGACGCAGCCACGTTCGCCCTGCACCCGCTGGTCGGGGGCATGCCGATCGACAAGGGTTGGGAGTGCCTGACCCTCTACGTCGAACAGGTACTCCCCCGCCTACGCAGCTGAGCGCGCCGGCCGCCCGCTCGAGCGAGCGGGATTGCCCGCCGAGCGTCACGACGTTCGGCGGTTCCACACGATGACGTCCTCGACCGGCTTGCGTGGGGCCGGCGTGAAGCCTCCACCGGTCGTATGGGCCACGGGGATGAGCGCGGTCTGGGTCCACCCGAGAGGGATGTTCAAGATCTCGGCCATGCCCGCTTGGTCGGATTGGTGGGCAGTGGTCAACACCGATCCCAGTCCCCGGCTGCGCAACGCCAGCTGGAAGCTCCATACCGCCGGGAGGATCGAGGCGTACATGCCCGATGTCATCTCATGGGTGTCGCCCACTGCCGCCTGTTGCAGCGTGGGATCGGAGATGAGCTGTTGATAGCGGGATTCGGCTGCGATCACGTCGTAGCACGGGATCACCAGAACCGGGACTTCGGCCATGTGCTCGGCCAGGTACAGGATGGATCGGGAGATGCGGGCCCCGGCCTCGTCACCCAAGCTGAGCTTGGTCGCCAACATCTGGGATACGGGTGGCTCGACCAACGCCCGGTAGTGCGCGCCTACCAATGCTCGTTGGTCCGGGTCGTCAACGACGACCCAGCGCCAATCCTGGGCGTTCGAAGCGTTGGGGGCGTAGCACGCCAACCGGATGCACTCGGCGACCACCTGGCGGGAAACCGGACGATTGAGATCCAGCCGACGGCGAACGGCTTTGGTCGTCGTCAGTAGCTGGTCGATCTCGGACAGACGGCTCACTGTGGGCACGGACCCCTCCCGGCGACGGCGTTCGGCCCGAACCTCGTCGCCGACTAGCAGGAAATCTACTCAATATTGGACTACTTTGGTTGTATATTCGAAACATTTTGCCCGGCCGGGACAGGCCCGAGTGACGCTGGAGCGACCATCGGCGATCGCCGAACGGTGGTCGGCCCGGGCAACCGCACGGTGCACGGTGACTGAGTGGTTTGTCCCCACCCACTAGGGTATTCGTCCTGATGCCCCCAGCCGAATCGATCCACAGCAGCGGTGCCCGGAGGAGCGTCTCGCCGCCTACCGGCCGGGTCATCTCGGTCGTTGCCCTGCTCGTCTCCCGGCCCGACCGCGAGTTCAAGCTGTCCGAGATCGTCAACGAGCTCGGCATCAGCAAGGCTACGTGCTACGCGGTGATCCGAGCCCTGCTCGACGCCGGTTATGTCGTCCGGTCGCCGCGAACCAAGGGCTATCTGTTGGGACCGGCGCTGATCGCCGCCGGCCGGGCCGCCGAACTGGCCTTTCCGGCAGTGCGGATGGCCGGGCCCACGGTACGGCACGTGGCCCAAAAGCACGGCGTCGAGTGCGTGGCCTCGATCATCGAGAACGGGTTCATCACCGTGATCGACTGGGCCAGTCCCCACCCCACCTCCAACCATGCCCCGTCGTGGAGCCACGTCGGCCAGCGCGTCCCGGTCGTACCTCCCTTCGGCGCCGTCCAAGTGGCGTGGATGGACGAACAACACATCAAGGAATGGCTGAATCTGGCGCCTCCGCTCAATAACGTCACCGATTTGCGGGCCGCCCTGGATGCGGTCAGGAAGCGGGGATACGACATCCAAAGCGAGAACGACTCCCTGGGCCGGTTCCGGGACGCCCTGGCCATCTTCGACGGGAAACAGCTTTCCGAGGAGATGCAGGACGCCATCGATCTGCTCATGAGCAAGATCGGACAGGTCGAGTACTTGCCCAACCGCCTGCGAGCCGACCGACGGTATTCGGTCAACGCGGTGTCCGCGCCGGTGTTCAACAATGGTGGCCATCCAGTGCTCACGCTGTCCATCCACGTTGAGCGCCGCATGACCGGACGGGAGATCGAGAGCACCGGGCAGGATCTGCGCCGGGCGGCCGATGAGATCACCGATGCAGTAGGCGGCCGCGCCCCCGCCGACCGGATCGGCTGAGGGTTCGGTTGTATCGGATCCACCGAGCAGCGCGCCGATAGGCTTCGCCCAGTCACAAGGAGCAACCATGAGCCTCCCCGATCCTCAATTGGTGCGGTCCAAGATCAACCACCCCATCGTGGACAGCGATGGCCATGTGGTGGAGTCCATCCCGGCCATCGTCGAGTACATGCGTCGCATCGGCGGATCCGGCGTCGCCGACCGGTTCATGGGATCCTCACCTACCTATTCCTCCCGGCGGTCCCCATTGCTCGACCGGGTCGACCCGAAGCACCCTCGCACGATGCGGAGGGCCATCCCTGCGTGGTGGACGCTCCCGGCCACGACTCGGGACCGAGCCACGGCCTTTCTGCCTCGTCTCATGCACGAGCGGCTCGACGAGCTGGGTATCGACTTCACCGTGCTCTATCCGAGCGTGGGCCTGACCTGCATGGGCCATGCCGATGACGACATCCGCACCGTGGCCTGTCGCGCCGTCAACCTGTACCTGGCCGACGCACTCGAGGGCCTGGCCGACCGGATGACCGCAGTGGCGGTCATCCCTACCCACACACCCGAGGAAGCGATGGCCGAGCTCGATCACGCAGTCTTCGAGTTGGGCTTCAGAGCGGTGATGCTCAACAGCTACGTGCCCCGCCCGCTCGCCGACCTTGGCCCCGGCGCCCAGTGGCTCGACGTGCTCGGTCTGGACAGCATCTACGACTACGACCCCGTATGGGCGCGGTGCGTGGAGCTGGGCGTGGCCGTGACCGTCCACGCCCCCACCATGGGAGTGGAGCTACGACAGTCCTCCACCCGGTATATGTACAACCACATCGGTACGTTCGCCGCCAGTGCCGATGCATTTGCCAAGGCCTTGTTCTTCGGCGGCGTGGCCCACCGATTTCCCACGCTCAACGTCGCCTTCATGGAGTGTGGCGTGTCCTGGGGCGTGCAGCTGCTGTGTGACCTGATCGGCCGGTGGGAAAAGCGCGGCGGGTACCGCATCGACCTGCTCGATCCCCAGCGGGTGGACCCTGGTGAGTGGAACGACCTGTTGGTGCGCTACGGGGGGGACCTCTTCGCCGACGCCTCGCTGCGTGACGCCATGCGAGGGCAGAGCGACAATCCGCCAGAGGAGGTCGACGACTTCCGGGCCTGCGGTATCGAGCGGGCAGACGACATCGTGGCCCAGTTCGACAGGTTCTACTTTGGCTGCGAAGCCGACGAAGCCACCGTCTCGTGGGCGTTCGCGGCGGAGGTCAATCCCCACGGCGCCGTTCTCCGGCCAGTGCTCGGTTCCGATCTGGGCCACTGGGACGTCGCCGAGATGCGGGCGGTCGTCCCCGAGGCATACGACATGGTGGAGAGAGGCCAGCTGAGCGCGGACCAGTTCCAGGCCTTTGCCTGCGACAACGCCATTCGACTTCACGGTGGCATGAACGCCGCCTTCTTCGATGGCACCGCGGTCGAGTCCTATGCCCGGCAGATCCTCTCTGGGTGCCTCGAGACCGGGTCACCCACGGTCGAGACTTTCTAGCAGAGCCATGCAGGCTCATCAGCGCGGCATTCAGGTTCATCAGCGCGGCCATTCAGGTTCATCAGCGCCAGTAGGGCTCGGCCGCGTCGTGCGCCTGCCGGGCGAACTCCTCGTAGGACAGCGAGCGCAGCGCCTTCGACATGATCTCTACAGCCACCATCCCGTCATAGCCGATGCCTTTGACCACAGAAGCGAACCGTCCAAGGTCGAGGTGGCCCTGCCCCGGTAGCGCTCGACGCTGCAGCATCTCGTGCCAGAGGTCGTCGGACTCGAGGGCAGCATGGTCGGAGAATTGGACGAAGGCCAGCTCGGCGAGGGGAAGCGCCTGAAGGTCCTCCCAGGTGCTGGGACCGTGGAAGAAATGCCACGCGTCGACCACCACCCCGGCGACGGGAAGGTCGGCCCGCCGCAGCACCGAACGAGCCTCGTTGATATCGCAGATAGGCAGATTCGGGAGGAACTCGAGGCCCACCCGGGTTCCCGGTGGCATCAAGGCGACTGCCGATCGATAGTTGGCCACGGCAGCCTCGGATGGCTCGCCGGAGAATCCGGTCATGAGGTAGTCGGGTTGCAGCTCGTCGACCATGACCGCGATCTCACTGGCTTCGGTCGAGACAGCACGCTCGTCCTCGGTCACCGTCAGCGCCTGAATCTCCATGCACCTGAGCCCATGGTCGGCGATGGCCGAAGCCAGATCGTCGACCGTGCCACCTTGGGCGCGATGGCGACGCAGGGACCACACGTCCACGCTGAAGCCGTCGAAACCTGCTGTCGCCGCCGCCCGGACCTGGGCGATCAGATCAACGGGCCGTTCCTCGATGAACGGTGACCATTGGATCGACTCGTAACACAGCGGAGTCACCGGTCAGCGACGATCAGAACGGATCCACCAACATGTGCTGGCTGAGGTCACCGACGTGATCGCTCAGCATGTGCCGACTGGTGAAGTGCCACGCGCCATCGGACTTGGCCAGTTCGTCACGGTACCGC
>DASXMT010000285.1:0-9822 GCA_036495505.1 Acidimicrobiales bacterium
ATTCGCGATCAGCCAACATGTTCAGGGGAGCATGGCATACGATTTCTTGGCCCCCAAAGTCGATCGATCGTCCCGCCAGCGTCGACTCCTCGTTGATCTGCTGACGCCTTACCTCGAACGCGAAGTGAAGGACGGAAACGCATAGGGTCGATGTTCGTGCAGAGCACGTTCTAGGGCGAAAGATCCGTTCAGCCGGCGGACGCATTCTGGAGACCCAAGGCGAAGCCGCTCCCTTCCCGTGACTGAGGTGAGGGGCAACAGGGGGCCGCGATAAGAGAGGTCGAGCCCGAAGATCAATGATCGAGTGCTGAAAACGAAATGAAGGACTGACGGAATTGAGATCCGGAATCCGCGAGGGCAGCGGCGAGACGACGACCATCTCTGGGGTATTGCACCGAGCGGCCAGCCGGTTCGCCGATCAGGACGCTGTGGTCGGTGATGATCACAGTCTCTCATACGCGTTGCTGGACGCTGAAGTGGACAAGGTGTCTCGCGCCATGATCGCGATTGGGATCGAGGCCGGCGATGCCGTGTCCATATGGGCGCCGAATGGGCTCGACTGGATCGTGATCAGCTATGCCGTCTACCGGATCGGCGCCGTTCTCGCTCCGGTGAATACCCGGTTCAAGGGAGAGGAGGCCGCAGCAATTTTGCGGTCGACCGCTGCCCGAATGCTCTTTACCGTTACCGACTTCTTGGACACTGACTATGTAGCTCTCCTCGACGCCGAAGCGCCATTGCCACGGCTGACCGAGGTGGTGGTGATGAGCGGCGACGTACCCGATGGAGCGACGTCGATGAGTGACTTCCTCGAGCAGGGGAAGAGCATTTCCGATCGTGTAGTCGTAGATCGTGAAGCTGCTGTTGGCCCGGGAAACCTGTCGGATGTCGTCTTTACCTCCGGGACCACGGGGCGGCCCAAAGGCGCCATGCTCACACACGGAGCAAGTGTGCGCACGTATGAGGCCTGGACGGACAGCGTCGGCCTACGCGCCGGCGATCGAGTCCTTATGGTGTATCCCTTCTTTCATACCGCCGGTCTCAAGGCCGGAATCTTGGCTTGTGCTCTTCACGGCTGTGCGTTGATACCGCACCCGGTGTTCGGTGCCGAGTCGGTCATGGCCCGTATCGAGGAGGAGCGCATCACCGTTCTCCCCGGTCCGCCGGCAATCTTCCAGTCGATCCTCACGGAGCCTTCGTTGCATCGATTCGACCTCCGCAGCCTTCGTCTTGGCATCACCGGTGCCGCGATGGTGCCCGTCGACATGGTGGAGGCGATGCATACCGATCTCGGTTTTGACGACGTGGTCACCGCCTATGGGTTGACCGAGACCCACGGCACCGTGTCGGCATGTCGACACGGTGATCCGGTCGAGACTGTCGCTACGACAGTTGGAAAACCACTTCCCGGTGTAGAGGTGCGAACGGTGGACAACGGCGGAAGTCCCTGCCAGGTGGGCACCACTGGCGAGATCGTGGTACGGGGGTTCAACGTGATGGCTGGCTACCTGGGTGACGCCGACTCCACCAATCAGGCCATTGACAGCGATGGGTGGTTGCACACCGGTGACGTCGGATCGATCGGCGCGGATGGCAACCTTCGAATCACTGGACGCATGAAGGACATCTTCATCGTTGGTGGGTTCAATGCCTCGCCCGCAGAGATCGAAGAAATGATTCTTCGTCATCCCTCGGTGGCCGAGGTCGGAGTCGTCGGTGCACCAGACCAGCGGCTCGGCGAAGTGGGTGTGGCCTTTGTAGCGCCGAGAGCTGGTCAACAGATAGATCCTGACGAGCTCGTGTCGTGGTGTCGGAGCCGGATGGCCAATTACAAGGTCCCCCGGCACGTCGGGATCGTTACCCACTTGCCGCTGAACGCGAGCGGCAAGGTCATGAGGGGCGTCCTCCGCGAGCTGGCGTCGCGCATGGTGGAGACCGAGTCCGAGGGCGGCAGGACTTAGAGGTTCCAGACCCGCTTGGCGTTCCCGGACAGGACGAGCTCCCGGTCGGTCGCGGTGGCATCGGCCGTCAATGTCTCGCTGATGTGCTTCGAGTTGGGCCAACTGGAAACGGGATGGGGATAGTCGGAGGACCACATCACGTTCTCGATACCGAGCCGATCGTGGGCGTGCCGCACCACGTCCGGTTCGTCGATGAACGTGAGGTAGACGCTCTGCCGGAAGTAGTGGCTGGGCAAGTGCTTGAGACCCGGGTACTCGTAACCCTGTCGAGTCGTCATGTCGTCGACGAGGTAGAGCCACCATGACACCCAGCCCACGCCGGGTTCGACGAATACCACCTTGAGGCGTGGAAAGCGTTCGAGGACACCGGTCAGGACCCACATGCCGAGGGCCTCACCGGTCGACAACCCGGTCATCGGGACGAAGATGCCCTTTTGTGGAGTCGGGTCCCTTTTTGCCAGCCCCTCCAACTGAGTGTTGAGGCCGATATGACAGCAGATCGGCAGATCCGTGTCTTGTATGGCCGTCCACAACGGGTCATAGCGGCTGTCCCAGTAGTCGGGGAGACCCAACTCCGTCGGGAAGACTGGTAGCTGCAGGGACTTACAACCCTCGGCTGCAGCCCAGCGCACCTCTTTCACTGCCACGTCGATATCGTGAATGGGGATCTGGAAGGACACGATCAATCGCTTCGGATCAGTCGAGGCGAATTCGGCCAACGCGGTATTGAAGGCCCGGGTGGCTTCCTGCCAACCGTTCTTCACCATGTAGAGGTACCTGAAGGCACTGACTTCGCAGTAGCTGGAGGAAGCGTCCACCCCATCGGTGTCCATGTCCTTCAACCGCTCAATGGGGTCGGTGTGCCCGGCCCGGCCGCTGGCCGCATAGTGGCGCTTCCCGATCATTGGCATCGCAGTCAGGTCCACCTCGAGACCCTGCTGCTCCCGCCAGCGCTGGTTCGCCTCCGCAGAAATGGTGCTACCCATCGACCGGGCGAACTCCGCCACCGCTTCGTCATAGTCACCATGGAACTTCGACGACAAGAACTTCTTGACGTGATCGTGACTGAGATCAACGTGATCGTCAGCTGAAATCAGTTGCTGAGACATGGTGGCCCCTCCAAGTGCTCGGATACTGAACAAGAGCGTGAATATAGTAAGTACAATGGTAGCCGATCCCCGCCGCACACCCCGGGTAAACCCAGCGGCCGCTGTGTGAGGGGAGAAAGGTGAGGGTTGGTTTACGCCGTCGGCTCTACAGTGCAGAGCGAAACCCAGTTCAACGGGTACGTTACGAACCGTTGCGCTCGGTAAAGATGCCCACCTCTCCCGCGTGGATCTCGATCCATTCCGCCCCCGCGTCACCGGCCCGCCACGCATAGAGCGTGTCGGGGATCACGTACCCCATGCCGGCGCTGACCCGCTGGTTGCCGAAGATGAGCTCGCCGCTGAGCACGTAGTCGACCTGCAGGGTTCCGTGGCGGTGCGGCTTCACCCGTTCGCCGGGCTTTGCCTTCTCGTGGAACACCGACAGCTTCGCCGACTGGAGGATTGTTTTGGTGACGAGCTCCCGTCCGAACAGCTCGATCATCTCCTGCGCCTGCGGGCCTTCGCCGGCCATATCGGCGATCGTGTAGCCCGGCAGCTGGTCGGTGTCGAAGAAGGTCAGCTTGGTCGGCTGTTCCATGGTGCGGCCCCCGGTCAACGATGGTTGGATGATGTCACTCGATACGAAAATAGTACGTGTATGCACGGCGACCGAGAAGTGGGGCAAGAACGGGTGACGTCCGGCGGCGGGGTGATGCCGGTCGTCGGTCGTCCGGATATCGGGCGATCATCAAGGGATCTATGCTTTTCAGCCGTGGTCGATGTCGCCGAGGACGAGGTGTACCCAGCCGGGACTGAACTTGTTGGCTAGGGCAATGCCGCAGACGCGCCGACTCACCGGTCACCGTTCGTGCTTTGACGGCAGCGAGTAAGGGTGGTCGGCCGAGTGCAGCCCGACGTTCTGGGGCCAGTGACAGGGTCCCGTCCAGCCTGGGGCATCCCCCGTGTTGACCCAGCAGCGTTTGGCTACACAGTCGAGGAGTACCAGCTGACCGGCGTTGCCGCGTGCTATCAGTTCGTGACCGACCATGCGGCGGCCAAGATCGAGGTGGCGGAGGTGGGCAAGGCCCCCTACCGCACCCGCCTGCTGGTCATTCGACCGGCGGATCCGACTCGCTTCAATCACACGGTGTTGCTCAACTGGCAGAACGTGTCGGCTGGGATGGAGTCGTTCGCACCGAGCGATGGTGAGCTCTACGAGGGCTATGCCTGGGTAGGGGTCAGCGCTCAGGAGGTCGGCCTGTACGGACCACCGGTGGGCATGGGCCGGGGGGGCAGGGCCAATGCCCGGGGACTCGTGGACGAAGACCCCGAGCGGTACGGCACGCTGCGGCACCCCGGAGATCCGGGATCGTTCGACATCTTCTCTGATGCCGCCCGGGTCGTCGGCCCAGGGCGGTCGACCGCCATCGACCCTCTGGCCGGCTTCGAAGTCCATCACGTTATTGCCGTCGGCGGCTCGCAGTCGGCCATGCGCTTGGTCGCCTACGCCAACGCGCTGCATCCGGTCCATCGGGTTGTCGACGGATACGCGCTGTCTGCGTGGGAGGGTCGAGCACCCGATCTGATGGATGGGCCGATTTCCTACGGCGGAGGTAGGACGGCCATCAGAGACGACCTCGAGGTGCCCGTTGTGGTCGTGAACAGCGAGTTCGAGACGCTTGCCGTCCATCTTGCCGGGGCCGTCGACTCAGAGTGGATCCGCTTCTGGGAGGTGGCCGGTACGCCGCATGGGGTCACAAGGATGCCTGATCTCCCGCACGGCCGCGGCTGGATTCCGAACGCCCTGCGGTTCAGGCCCGTTGCCGAGTCGGCCATTCGTCACGTTCGTCGGTGGGTGGCCGAAGGGCGACCTGCCCCGTCGTTTCCCCGCATCGAGGTCGATCCGGGGCGACCGCCGCACATCCGGCGCGACGCGCACGGGAATGCCGTCGGCGGCATCCGACTTCCGGAGCTCGAAGCGCCCGTGGCCGAATACCGCGGTACGGCGGTCGGCACCGGATTGCCACCGCTCTTCGGTGCGGCTCGTCCCTTCACCGACGACGAGCTCAGGATGCTGTACCCGTCGCGTCGACTCCTCGAAGCCCGGTGGCACTCCGCCGTGGTCGACCTGGTGGCATCGGAGGCCATCCGCCCAGAGGACGCGGCCACGATGACCCGAAGGATCGACGAGGTTCGGTTGCCGATCGATGAGCCCGACGCGGGCATGCAAGCATTGGAACCCCAGTGACACCGCTCCGCATCCACTGATCGCCGGTTTCCCCTGTGCGAATGAATGACCGAGAAAGGGACCACCTTTGGCCATCCCACCGGTCTGGGATCCCGCCACGTCGGACGGGCAGGTTGTCGTGTGCCTCCACATCGGCCAGGGTTTCTCGACTTACATAGACCGAGCGGGTGCGACCGTGGGTGCGTTGCGCGATCAAGCACGGGATGTCGACACAACGATCCGGACCAAGCAAGGGTGGCGGCCCCTCTACGAAGCCCGGGCCAGCTGAGAACGGGCTCCGACCGGAGACGTATGCTCCTGGCCGGGCTGCGGACCGCCCGGGTTCCATCGAAACGGCTTGCCCCACCGTCGGCGGTTACTCCGTAGTGCGGCGCTTGAAGAAGTACGACGCCAGCGGGGCGGCGACGGCCAGGATGACGATCGACCAGATCAGCGCGGCCTCCACCGGATGCTGCATGGGCCAGGCCGACACAGAGGCCGACGGGTTGGGGTTCCCGAACAGCTGTCGGGCTCCGGCGGTCACCGCGCTGACCGGGTTCCAATCGGCGATGGCCTGGAGCCAGCCCGGCATGTGCTGGGTCGGGACGAGGGCGTTGGAGATGAAGGCCAGTGGGAACAGGACGATGAACCCGAACGAAGCGGCCGACTCCGGGCTCTTGCTGTTCAAGCCGACACAGGCGGCCACCCACGAGAGGGAGTAGCTGAAGAACAGGGCCAGGGCGAAGCCGCCGATGATCGAAGGGATGCTCGTGGTGCCCCGCCACCCGATGGCCAGTCCGGTCAGGGCGACGATGGTGACGCACAAGGCGGCGGACATGACGTCGGCGACCGACCGGCCCACCAGGATGGCGGACCGCCACATGGGCAGGGTACGGAACCGGTCGATCACCCCTTCGTGCAGGTCGGTGCTCAACCCGACCGCGGTGCCCATGACCGAGGTGGTCAGGTTGAGGGTAAGCAGACCGGCCAGGGCGAAGTCCTTGTAGGTACCGCCGGGAATGGGGATGCCGGACCCGAACACGAAGATGAAGAGCAGGGTGAACAGGACTGGCTGGATGGTGACGTCGGAGAGCTGCATGGGCTCGCGCGAGATGTGGATGAGGTTCCGACGCGTCAGGGACCAGACGTCAGCCACCCGATCACCGATCCGGAAATGCGACTTGGCCGGCGCCGTGGCCGCGCTGGGGATGACGGCGGTGGTCATAGCGAGGCTCCTTCGAGTTCAGGTGCTTCGGCTAGTTCGGCCGGGTGGCCGGTGAGGGAGAAGAACACATCATCCAGCGAGGGCTGCCGCACCTCGATGTTGTCGACCAGAACGCCGGCCGCGTCAAGGGCGCGCACCACCGTGGTGGCCAGCCCGGGCGAATTGTCGACGGCGGCGTCCAGGACGCGGCCGTCTGCGCTGACCTGGACCTGTCCCTCCACCAACTGCTGGAGGGCGGAGACGGCGTCCGGGTGGGCGGCGGACAGGGTCACCTCCAGGCGTGCCCCTTTGCTGGCTTCCTTGAGCTGGCGCGGGGTGCCCTGGGCGATCACGGTCCCGTGATCGATGACGACGATGTTGTCGGCCAGGGTATCGGCCTCGTCGAGGTACTGGGTGGTCAAGAGCAAGGTGACGCCCTCGCCCACCAACTCCCGGATGACGCCCCACATGCGCAGGCGGCTGCTCGGGTCCAGCCCGGTGGTCGGTTCGTCCAAGAACAGCACCGGCGGGCGGGTCATCATGGACGCGGCCAGGTCGAGGCGGCGGCGCATCCCGCCCGAATAGCCCTTCACGATCCGATCGGCGGCGAAGGTGAGCTCGAAGCGGTCCAGCAGCTCGGTTGCCCTCGCCTTGGACGCGGAGCGGCTCATCCGGCTGAGCTCGCCGATCAGGGCCAGGTTCTGCCGCCCGGTGAGGAGCTCGTCGAGCGTGGCATCCTGCGCGGCCACGCCGATGTGGCGCCGCACTTCAGCCGCCTCGGTCACCACATCGTGGCCGGCCACGGTGGCCCGGCCACCGTCGGGGGTGGCGAACGTGGTAAGGATCCGTACGGCGGTTGTCTTGCCCGCCCCGTTGGGGCCCAATACCCCCAGGATGGACCCGGCCGGCACCTCGAAGTCCACTCCGGCCAGGGCCTGGGTCTCGCCATAGCGCTTGGTCAGCCCCTCCGCCTCGATCATGATCTGTCCAGCCATAGCGTCCTTACCTGTCGGCTAGTAGTCTGCGCTTGCTAACCGCATGGTAAGGTAACCACTTACCTGCCGTCAAGTAGTTAGGGATGGAGATGACGATTCAGGTGATCAGTGAAGGACCAGGTCCCGAGGACGCTGCGGCGCCGGAGGCCAAGTCCACCCGCGATCGGATCCTCGACGTGGCCCTCGACCTCTTCATCGAGAAGGGCTACGACAAGACGTCACTGCGGGAGATCGCCGAACCGCTGGGTTTCTCCAAGGCCGCGCTCTACTACCACTTCGCCAGCAAGGAAGACATCTTGATGGCGCTGCACATGCGCCTCCACGAATTCGGGCTCGACGCCTTGACCCAGATGGCCAACCAGGAGCCGTCCGTGGCTCTCTGGGCCGAGCTCCTCGGGCAGTTGGTCGACCAGATGTTGGCCAACCGGAAGATCTTCCTCTTGCACGAGCGGAACCAGGCCGCCTTCGAGGCGATGCATCGAAAGGACCACGACGCGAAGCATGAGGATCTTCAGGAGCAATTTCGCAAGGTGCTGGCTGACGACCGCTTGTCCGTCCGCGACCGGGTCCGGCTGTCGGCCTCCTTCGGGGCGGTCATGGCCGCCGTCTTCATCGCCGGCGACGCATTCGACAGCATCCCGACCGACGAGCTGAGCGAGATCCTTCGCGGTGCCGTACGCGACCTTCTGTGCTAGCTGGCCGCGCCCCGTCGACCATGAGACTGACTAACATTGCGGTGGACCGCTCGATACCGATCTCGTCGTTGGTCATGTGCAGGGACGCTTGCACGAGTCCACCGAGGAACACCATGCGCGAACTGGGATCGGTGCGCAGGTTGCCACCATCTTCGGTGCAAGTCCGACTGACGCCGTTCGAACCGGAGGAGTAACCCCTTTCATGCGTGCCCTTGCCACCTGGTGTGTCCGACACCGCCGTCTGGTCGTTCTGTTCTGGATCGCCGCCCTGGTCGTGGTCAGCCTCGTGGCCAAGGGCGTGGGCTCGGACTACTCGAACAGCTTCACCCTTCCCAAGACCCAGTCGACCGATGCCATCCAGTTGCTCCAGGCAGCCTCACCCAAGGTGTCGGGTGACGTCGAACAGGTGGTGTTCCAGACGTCCCATGGCGCCCACGTCACCGATCCCGCCGTCAAGGCCCGGATCGACACCATGGTGGCCAAGCTGGCCAAGGTTCCCCACGTGTCGAACATCGTCTCCCCCTACCAAGCCGAAGGTGCTGCCCACGTCAGTAAGGACGGCACCATCGCCTTTGTGACGGTTACCTTCGACCAGCAGTCGCAAAACCTCCCGACGTCGTTGGCCAAGACCTTCGTCAACACCGCGGAGACGGCGGACAGCGGCCAACTGCACGTCGCCGTGTCCGGCCAGCTGGGCGAAGCATCGAACAAGGCGTCACTGGGAGGAACCGGCCCTGGGATCCTCCTGGCCGCCGTGGTCCTTCTGCTCGTGTTCGGGTCTCTCTTCGCCATGGCCCTGCCGCTGATCTCGGCCCTGGCCTCGCTGGGAACCGCCATCGGCCTCATCGGTCTACTCAGCAACGTGATGAAGATGCCCGAATTCGCCAGCACGCTCGTGGTCCTGATCGGCCTCGGTGTCGGGGTCGACTATGCCCTCTTCATCGTGACCCGGCACCGCCAGGGCCTCCTCGCCGGCGGCGACACCGAGGAGTCCATCGTGCAAGCGGTGAACACCTCGGGCCGGGCGGTCCTCTTCGCCGGGATCATCGTCTGCATTGCCCTACTCGGCATGTTCGCCCTGGGTGTCAGCTTCCTCTACGGCCTGGCCGTCTCCGCCGCGCTCGGGGTGGCTCTCACCATGATCGCCGCCTTGACCCTGTTGCCCGCGCTGTTGGGCTTCATCGGACCACGGGTACTGTCCCGGAAACAGAAGCGAAGCCTGGCCACCGACGGCCCCCGCGTGGTCGGCTTGGGTTCCAAGGGATTCTGGCCGCGATGGGCGAATTTTGTGAGGGATCGCCCGATCCTCCCCGCTCTTGTTGCACTGGCCGCCGTGGTGTTGATCGCCCTTCCCTTCTTCTCCCTACGCCTCGGCTCCTCGGACCAGGGCAACGACCCGGTGGGGACGACCACCCGCCAGGCGTACGACCTGTTGGCCGAGGGCTTCGGCCCGGGGTTCAACGGCCCCCTGCAGTTGGTCTCCGTGGTTCACGGTCCACAGGACCAGGCCGCGCTGGATCGGGTGGTGGCCCAGGTCAAGACCCAGCCGAACGTGGCCAGCGTCTCGGCTCCGGTCCTCATCCCCGAAAAATCGGGTGCGGAAGTGGCCATCTTCAACGTCTACCCGGACAGCGCCCCCCAGGACGCGGCCA
>DASXMT010000286.1:0-1778 GCA_036495505.1 Acidimicrobiales bacterium
ATGTGCCGGGTCTGGCCCTGGACATCACGCAGCTGACAGTCACCCAGCCCGAGTTGCTGCTTGCCGTCCCGATGGAACGTCTCCGTGCCCGTCCAGCGTCGCCGGTACACCCGCACGATCCGACTCACCTCCCAGGTGATCCGATTCGTCACCAGGACCTTGCAACACGATTCGTCATCGCGGTAATGCCACAGGATCACCACCCGTACCTTGTGCTTCACATCGGGGATATGCACCGTCACCGTGAAATACCACTGGCGACGGTCGCCGATCCGCATCTCCCGGCGGTCCGCAGCCGGGATCGAGGCGGCCAATTCGCTCGCCTTGATGACCCCGCCCTTCCACTCCAGCTTGCGGTTGGTCTTCAGGTCGCCGACATAGCCCCGGGGCCGTCCGAACCGATCCTTCTTGCCGTCGATGTGGTTGAGCACCTCGGCGCTGGTGAAGTAACAGTCGAAGGCGAAATCACCGGGGATGTCCCGCTCGCACACCCAGTCGATCAACTCGCAGCAGAGCTTGGTATGGTTGCGGAACGGCTCCTTCAGGGCGTCGCAGATCTCCTGCTTGCGGAACAGCCGGAACTCCAGTGGGTAGTGCTTGCCGGAGGTGGCGACGTAGTTGACGAACAGGTAATCCTGGGCGATCTTGTTCCGCTGTTCGGCATGGTCCCAGAACCAGCCGGCATCGGGGATCAAGAGGCCGTCCCGGTCGATCAGGGTGTTGTCGATGGGGATGACGCCCTGGTCGCTGTAGCGGGTGGAGGGGTCCCTCTGGAGCAGTTCCAGGCGCCGGCGGTTGAGGTCGTCGACGTCCCACACGGCCTCGGTGAGGAAGCGGTTGAGGCAGGACTGATCGGTGGTCTGGGCGAACTCATCATGGATACCGAGGACGGTCTTCCGCTCGGCGACGAAGAGCCCGGTGAGGTACTCGGCGAAGTGGCGGCGCTGGCACTCATTGGCGAAGAGGTCGGCGTATCGGGCCAAGGCGTCCTGGACGAGCTTGGGGTACTCGATAATTCCTGGCATGAGCAGATGCTCCGTAGTCCAACTGCGCCAGAGCAAATCGGGCTCAAAACGGGCCGACTTTACCTATTTTAACGCCGCCGCCGAGCGGATCACAAAACGCCAGTTCTGGCTCATCCGGGATTCCGGGGTCGAGCCTGGGGAAGGCGTCGGCGTGCAGGTCGTGCTCGATCATGTCTCGGGCTCCACCGGTGCGACGCGGTCCGGCTTCAGTCACAAAGGATCGGCAGGAACCGCTCCGGTACCGGTAGCTCCGACTCATCGATGTAACACCAGGCCCAACGCTCGCCGGGCTCGTAGGACGCCACCACGGGGTGGCTCGTGTGGTGGAAATGTTTCGTCGCGTGGCGGCCCGGCGAGCTGTCGCAGCAGCCGACGTGGCCGCAGCTCAGGCAGAGCCGGAGGTGGACCCAGGGCAGGCCCGCCTTCAGGCACTCCTCGCAACCCGGCGTCCGCGCGGGGACGGGATCATCGATTTCTTGGATATGATCGCACAACATCGTTTTCAAGTCTCCTTGATGATATCTCACCTTCGCGTCGCGAATCGCGGCGCCACCCACCCCCGATCGAAAGGACCCCCCTGTATCCCCCCTTCGTAAGGGGGGACGGTTCGGCCCGCCAGACCCGCCCCGACGGAAAGTGTCGGGGCTCATGTGGGGTTGGTTTGTAGGGGTCGGCCTCCCGAATCCCTCGCAGGGTGGGCACCGCCCACCTTCAGAAGTCACGGTAAGACAAGGGAATCCGGATGGTGGGCGG
>DASXMT010000287.1:0-4478 GCA_036495505.1 Acidimicrobiales bacterium
CAAGCCACGAACAACGTCCAGCCGACGGTAAACGCTGCCACCTGTTCGGCGACGGGCACGGGTTCGGGCCCAGTGACCCTTATGGATGGCACTGGTCTCTATGGGGGAATCTCGGGAACGCTCAACATCACTGAGACCTTCGCTTTCATTGGTCCTCCCTTCAAGAGCGGCTCAAAGAAGGGGCAATGCAACTTGAGTGGCAACGCCCAGCCATTGGCCCAGTACGCATCGCTCACGGGTTCGGGCACCGTAGCGTTCGGCTCGTAGCGAAGGTCCCTTCTTCAATTGCCAGTGAGGTGATGCGGGCCGTGCCTCCCCCAACGACGGCTTCCGATAGTCAGCACGCCGCAGCCGACCGCGATGGCGCCATCGGCGACGCACTCGTGTCCCAGGGCTTGTCTCCGGGGCTGAAGTGGTCTCCGCGAAGGTGCAATGCGATCCGATCGCGCCCACAACGCGCCCGGAACAGCCGGGGGAACGGAAGGTGGGACCCTGAGCTGGACTTGCGCCCCCGGCAGGAGTCGAACCCGCAACCTAGTGGGTAGAAACCACTTGCTCTATCCAATTGAGCTACAGGGGCCAGGCGGAGAGGTTACTCCGGCGATGGAGGCACCGGACGTGTGCCACACTGGTTGCTCCTTGGTGGCCGTAGCTCAGTTGGTTAGAGCGCCAGGTTGTGGCCCTGGAGGTCGGGGGTTCAAGTCCCCTCGGTCACCCTCGATCCTTGGCGACCGCGGGCCCCGTGCCCGCGCCGCCAGGGGATCTTCTACAGTAAACCGCGCGCCTCTAGCTCAATGGCAGAGCAATGGACTCTTAATCCACAGGTTCCGGGTTCGAATCCCGGGGGGCGCACCCGACCAGACAACCGGCGACATCGTCGATCCCATCATGGGGTCCACGCCGGATGGCGGCCGTTGGCCCCACGATGTGAGCGACCAACGGTCCGTAGTCCGTCGTCCGTCGTCCGGTACCTCGAGCACCGGACCGAAGAGTCCCTCACGTTGCTCGTCCGACGTGCGGCCGAGAACGAGTCGTGGAAGGCGTACGCGGCCTCAAGCGACACCGGGTCGCGGTCGTAGGCTTCTCCGGTCGCCCGGGCAAGGTCCCAGCCGCGCACAACGAGCTCGTCCAACGCCACGAGTCCGGCCGCCTCGGCGGGTGGCTCAGGCCACGGCCTCGTTGTCCCGGGCCCTGTGAACCACCTGTCGCCATCGTCTTCCTCGCCGCGATGGCAAAGGGCGACGGACAAAGCGGCCATGTGATCGATCAGGTCGCCGACAGAGTAGCTGGCGCGGGGTGGGCGCATTCAGCAGTTCGTCGGGGACGCCAGTCACCAACTGCGCCAGTCCTACTGCCGCCGGTCCGAGATCAAGCCATCACCGTCTGCAATGTTCGCCATGCCAAGCTCCTCGAGGTCTCGATGGTCGAAGCGATCATGGTGCCGAGGTGCAGACGACCCGGCCCGAACCCATTCATCGACGTCCGTGGCCTCGGGCCCGACCGACAACCGAATCGTCCAGCTGGGCGCGTGTTCGAGGCCGGAACAGTTTGAGTAACATCAACATCACTCTGGGCACTAAATAGGGTTACATACCAAATGTTAGTCAAAGCAGGACTCGCGTATTCCCACGGGTTGTGACCTGTTAACTCCATACAGCGATGCCACATCGGAGAGGCCTAGATCGAGCGTCAGCCCAGGTCAGGGGGCTGAACCTTTACTAGCATTCAGTGCTACAAACGTGGCGGTCCATGAGGACCTACATTCGGCAAAAGACGGAGTCATAGGGACCTTTCATGTCAGCTATGGGCGAAGAGCCACGGGTGATCATGCAAGGGGACGAGGGGTTCCCGAGCGCATCCGACATCGATCGGGGGCGCTATGTCGAGGACCCAGTCAGGACCTACATTCTCCGGTCCATTCGCTGGGGAATCGTCACCTCCGCGTTCGTGCTGCTGATCCTCTTCCTGTATTCGTTCCTCCCGGGCCACAATCTGGACAATCGGGATGCCTGCCTCGTCCTGATCCTGATCGGCGCAGCCCTCACCGGCGCGAGTGCCCTCCTCCCCTGGGCGAAGATCGTGAACGGGAAGAACGACCGGGCCCTTATCTACGGCTGGGCCCTTGGATTGCTCGCCCTCATCGACATCGGCATCGCCCTGACCGGCGCATCACACTCCGAGCTGTTCATCGTCCTGGTCATCGTGATGGTGTTCCTCGGAGGGCCCTACTACTCCCTCAGAGCCGAGATAACGATGAACCTCGTCGTCATAGGTGGGTACGTCGTCACCCTGGCTGCGACCGGATGGGACATCAGCGCCGCCGACCTGTCTTTCCGGCTGGGCATGATGGCAGCCGCCGCTCTGGCCATCGGTACTCTGAGCCACGAGCTCATGGTTGGGCTCAACCGTGCCGCCGGCGAGCGGGTCGCCTCGGACCAGCGAGTGGTGCTGTGGAGCAAGGTGGCATCTCTCGTCCGCCAGATCGATTCGCCGGAAACGACCCGGGTGCTCGAGGCGGTCGTCGATGCGGTGGGCACGCTGGGGTTCGACGCCGCGGCCATCTCTGAGCTGGAGGACGACGGCGCCTCCCTGCGCGTCCTCCATAGCCGCCATCTCACTCATCCCTTCACGGTCAAGACCCGTGACGGCGAGCCCGAGGCCGTTGTCCCCACCGTCCTGGCCAGGCGCACGACCGTCGTCTTCCAGAACTACGCCAACCTGCCCGGTGCCATTCAGGTCGCGGTCGAGGCGGGGCTTCGGACGGTGGTTGCTGCTCCCGTGTGGGTGAGCGGACAGATCGTGGCCGTGCTCCAAGGAGGGAGCCGGGAGGAGCGCATCCCGGCTACCGACCGGATCGCCGCGTTCGAGATGTTTGCCGCCCAGGCCGGTCGCGCCCTCGAGAACGCGCAGTTGCTGGAGCGCCAGCGCCGAGAGGCCGATCACTTCCGCCAGCTCCTGGCCTATGCCCCCGACGCGGTCATCGTCATCGGGCGGGACGGACGAATCGTCGAGGCCAGCAACCAGGCCGAGCTGTTGTACGGATACTCCACCGACGAGCTCGTCGGGCAGAGCGTCACCCTGCTCATGCCCGACCGCGTCAAGAAGGTGCAGACCGCACTCCTGGACGACTGGATAGCCGGCGTCGGTGATCCGAGCCTCGGTGCCGACCCGACGGTGTTTGGGCGCAAGAAGGACGGCACAGAGATCCCGTTGGAGCTCGCTTTCAGCACCATCGAGACTCCCGATGGCGCGTTGACCTCGGTGGCCATCCGAGACGTGAGCGAGCGACGCGAGTTCGAACGTCGCCTCACCCACCAAGCCACCCACGACGCTCTCACCGGGCTACCGAACCGCGAGCTGTTCACGCAACGGCTCATCGCATCGCTTCACGGAAGGCTGGGGATCGACCCCCCGGTCACCGTGTGCTTCCTCGATCTCGACCACTTCAAGTACGTGAATGACAGCCGGGGCCACCGGACGGGCGACGCTCTTGTCCGGGCCGTGGCCGAGCGGTTGGGCGGCGCCGTCGGCGGTAACTTCGTTGCCCGGGTGGGCGGCGATGAGTTCGGGATACTGGTCGAGAGCCTGGCTGACCAAGATGCCGCCGTGGCTTTTGCGGCACGGCTTCTGTCGGTCTTCGACGAGCCGTTCCTGGTCGATGCCGTGGATAGCTACGTGACAGCCAGTGTCGGCATCGCCTTTGCCCGGACACCCGACCAGGCAGGGATGGTCATGCGCAATGCCGACGCAGCCATGTACCTGGCCAAGCGCAACGGCCGGGCGCGGGCTGCCTTCTTCGACGAGGCCCTTACCGCCCTGGCGGCCGAACGGGTGGCCACCGAGGCGTCCCTTCATCTGGCCCTGGCCGGGAACCAGTTCGAGCTGGTCTACCAGCCGATCATCTCCCTCGACGACGGCCGTATGACCGGGGTCGAAGCTCTCCTGCGCTGGAACGACCCCCAGAAGGGTCTGGTGCTACCCGATCAATTCATGGGCACGGCCGAGGACACCGGTTTGGTCGTTCCCGTAGGACGGTGGGCTCTCGAGGAGGCTTGCCGGCAGATTGCCGTGTGGCGATCTCGCTTCCCTCTTGCTCCAGATCTCACCGTGAGCGTGAACGTATCGGGGCGCCAGCTCGAGCACGACCGTTTCGTCGCCGACGTGGACAACGTGCTCCGAGCGAGCCGCATCCCCCCGGCACTGCTGATTCTCGAGATCACCGAGAGTTTCTTCATCCGCGACTTCCAGGCCGCCGTGGGTCGCCTGATTGCGTTGAAACGCCTCGGGGTCCGCCTGGCCATCGACGACTTCGGGACCGGGTTCTCGTCACTGTTCTCCTTGTCCCGCCTACCCGTGGACACGGTCAAGATCGACAAGGCGTTCATCGACGGGCTGGGGACGCGCTATGACGCTGTGGTCTCGGCCGTGGTGACCATGGGAAACGCTTTCGATCTCCAGGTAGTGGCTGAAGGGATCGA
>DASXMT010000288.1:0-6190 GCA_036495505.1 Acidimicrobiales bacterium
AGATCGCGGATTCGTCGTCCTCGCCGGGCCCGCACCGGCCACGACCGTTGAGCTTCAGCTGATCGGCCCACTAGCCGATCGGCCACCGGCCACGACCAGCTGAGCCCGCGGTCACGGGCCAGAAGGGGCCATTGCTGGACCAGCATCGGCCCAGCGCGTGGCTCAGCCGGCGTCCAGCGCCTGGCGCAGCGAGCCAACGAAGTCTGCGGCACCCTCCGGACCGGCGCCCTCGAGGAGCCGGCGCACCAGCGCCGAACCGACGATGACGCCGTCAGCCACTTCACACACCGTCTTTGCCTGGTCCGGGGTGGAGACCCCGATACCGATGCATACGGGCATGTCGGTGGCGCTGCCCACCCGGTTGGCTACCTCCCGCGCCGAGTCAGCCAGCTCCGCCTGTTCGCCGGTGACACCCATTCGCCCCACCCCGTAGACGAATCCTCGGGATCGCTGGGCAATGTCGGCGATCCGTTCCTCGGGCGTGGAGGGCGCCACCAGGAGCACGGTCTCCACTCCGGCGTCGTCGGCCGCCGCAGCCCACGGACCGAGCTCCTCCAGGGGCAGGTCGGGCACGATCGCCCCGCAGACGCCGGAGGTGATGAGCGAGTTGGCCAGACGTCGGTGGCCCGCCCGGTAGACCAGGTTGTAGTAGGTCATGGCCACCAACGGGATGCCGACGTCCACGCGGCTCAGATCGGCCAGGATCCCGTCAGGTGTCGTCCCACGCGCCAGTGCTCTCAGCGAGGACTCTTGGATGGTGGGACCGTCGATCATCGGATCGGAGAAGGGGATCCCGACCTCGATGGCATCGGCGCCGGCGCCGGCCAGCGCCTCGATGGTGAGGAGCCACCTGTCGTCCATGCCCCCCGTCACATAGGGGATGAGCAGCTTGTGCCCGGCCCCCCGGCGATCCCGCAGGGTTGTCTCGAGGCGGCCGGGCCGGTGGGTTGACTCAACCCGCGCCACGAGATTCCACCGCCTTCACGATTTCGCGGACTTGAGCCACATCTTTGTCGCCCCGCCCCGACAGGGTGATGAGCACGGTGGAGCCGCGAGCGATCTCGCTCCCGACCGAGCGGCATACCCAGGCCAGGGCGTGGGCCGACTCCAGTGCCGGGATGATGCCTTCGGATCGGGCCAGCAACTGGAAGGCGTCGAGCACTTCGGTGTCGTTGGCCGTCGTGTACGTGGCTCGGCCGATGGCAGCCAGGTGAGCGTGCTCGGGACCGATTCCCGGGTAGTCGAGCCCGGCCGAGATGGACTCGGCCTCGAGGATCTGCCCGGCTTCGTCCTGCATCAGGTTCGAGCGCA
Organism: Acidimicrobiales bacterium; assembly: GCA_036495505.1. GTDB lineage: Bacteria > Actinomycetota > Acidimicrobiia > Acidimicrobiales > RAAP-2 > DASXMT01. The sequence goes on from DASXMT010000288.1 coordinate 1,312, forward strand.
TCCCGTGCAAGACGCCAGGGATCCCGTTGCTCATTGCCGCGCCCCCGGCTGCCTCCACGCCGACGAGCGCAGCCGGGGTGTCGACAAAGCCGGCAAAGGTGCCAGCGGCATTGGAGCCGCCCCCGGCACAAGCCACCACCACGTCGGGATCCGGGCCGCCCAGAATGGCCCGGCACTGCTCCCTCGCCTCGTCACCGACGACCCGCTGCAATTCGCGCACCATCCACGGATAGGGGTGTGGGCCCATGACCGAACCCAGGCAGTAGTGGGTGGTATCGACCGAAGCCACCCAGTCACGCAGCGCCTCGTTCACTGCGTCCTTCAGGGTCCGGCTCCCGCTGTACACCGGTCGGACCTCCGCACCCAGCAGCTCCATGCGGAAGACATTCAGCGCCTGGCGCTCCGTGTCGACCTCACCCATGTACACAACACATTCCATGCCGAACAGGGCGGCGGCGGTGGCCGTGGCCACCCCGTGCTGGCCGGCGCCGGTCTCGGCGATCAGGCGCGGTTTGCCCATTCGCCGGGCGAGGAGGGCCTGGCCGACCACGTTGTTGAGCTTGTGCGATCCGGTGTGAGCCAGGTCCTCGCGCTTGAGCAGCACCCGGACTCCCAGCGTCTCCGACAATCTGGTGCACTCGGTGACCGGTGTCGGCCGGCCGCCATAGTCCCGAAGGATGTCGTCGAATTCGCGGTGGAACTCGGGGTCCGACCAGGCGGAGCGGAATGCCGCCTCCAGCTCTTGGCATGCCGGTACCAACGACTCGGGCACGAACTGGCCCCCGAACTCACCGAATCTGCCGGTGGGCCCGGGGTCTCCCATCAAGGACCCGGTCCCGGGCGCGGCGGTTCCCGACGTCGTCGTCTCGGTTGTCACTCGTTCTGCCAGTCGAAGAGGTCTTCGGCCTCGGCGCCGGCACCCCGCTGCACTGCGGTGTAGGTCACGTCGTCACCGGCGGTTCCCGCCGAATTGACCACCGACTTCTCCGCCGCTCGCACCGCAGCGATGAACAATCGCAGTTTGACCGGATCCTTGACCCCGGGTGAAGCCTCGACGCCGGAGCATACGTCGACGCCCCAGGGCCGCAGGTGGGCGATGGCCGCGCCCACGTTGTCCGAGCGCAGGCCGCCGGACATGATCAACCGACCGGGGTCGATCACGCCCTCAGCCAGTCGCCAGTCGAACACCTCCCCGGAACCGGGACTGGCCCCATCAACCAGGAGGAGGTCAGCGCCGTAGTCATCGAAGCGCTCGATGGAAGGGTGGCCGGCAGGAAATGCCTTGATCACGCAGCTGGTCCGGTCGCGGATCCACCGGCTGTCCTCGGCCGACTCCAAGCCATGGAGCTGGACGGCATGAAGGCCGATCTGGTTGGCGATCTCGATGACCCGCTTGGGCGATTCGTTTCGAAAGACCCCGACGGTAACCGTCTCGTGGGGCAGCCGCTTCGTGATGTCGGCTACGGCACTGGGTGTCATCTGTCGTGGAGACGGGGCGAACACGAACCCGACCGCGGCCGCACCCATACCGACGGCCAACAAGGCATCGGCCTCGCTGGTCAGCCCGCAGATCTTGACAAAGACTCCGTCCAGCGCACCGAGGCGGTCGATGAAGGTCACGGGGCACCAGTCATCGAGCATCGACCGGTGGTGGCCCCGACGTCGTCGGAATCGACGCGGTCCTTCCCGGCACCCACCAGTGCCTCCACCGAGGCTCGCCGGTCCCCGGACCGAACGAGCGTCTCCCCTACCAACACGGCGTGGTAGCCGGCCGCGGCCAGGCGGGCGGCATCGGCAGGCCCCCGAATTCCGGACTCGGCCACGGCGGTGAGCCCCGCCGGGAACGTCTCGGCCAGTGTCAGCGCCAGATCGTGGTCGACGTCGAAGGTCCGCAGGTTCCGTTGGTTGACGCCCACCACAGTGGCGCCGGCCATGAGGGCACGGTTCAGCTCGGCCGCGTCGTGCACCTCGACCAGGGCGGCAAGGCCCAGGCGCTCGGCCAGGGGCAAGAAGGTGGCGAGCTCCGAGTCGGTCAAGGCGGCCACGATCAACAGCACAGCGTCGGCTCCCATGATCCGGGCGTCGTACAGATCGGCCTCACTCACGGTGAAATCCTTCCGGAGTACCGGCAGGTCGCAAGCGCCGCGGGCTACGACCAGATCGGCCGCCGAGCCTCCGAAGAACCCCTCGTCGGTGAGCACGGACAGGCAGGCCGCCCCACCGGACTGGTAGTCGAGGGCCACCGTGGCCGGATCGAGATCGAGGTCCAGCGGGCCCTTGGATGGCGAGCGCCGTTTGATCTCGGAGATGACCGCGATCGACCCGTTGGCGCTCGCGGCACTGAGGGCGGACACGAACGGACGCACCGACGGGCCCTCCTCGGCCTGGGCGGCCAGCGATGCCACATCGCGCCGGTCAGCAGCCGCGCGGGCGCGATGAGCAACGAGAATGTCATCGAGATAGGCGGGCATGACCGACCCAGACTACCGGGGGCAGCGCCCCTCCCTGGTGGACGCCATGATCCGAGGTAGCAGAGGTGCCAAGCTGCACGTATGGCAACCACCGGGGATTCGATCGTGGTCATCGAGGACGACCACCACATCTCTGACCTGGTCGCCATGTACCTCCGAGGGGATGGGTTCCGCGTGGTCCAGGCCGACGACGGCAGGACCGGGCTGAGCCAGGTGGGCCGGGAGCAGCCCAAGCTGGTGGTGGTGGACATCGGGCTCCCCGGTGAACTGAGCGGTTTCGACGTCTGCCGGCTGTTGCGGAAGGACAACGACACGCCCGTGGTCATCCTCACCGCCCGAGACGACGAGGTGGACCGCATCCTCGGTCTCGAGCTGGGCGCGGACGACTACATCACGAAGCCGTTCTCACCCCGAGAGCTGGTGGCACGGGTGCACGCCATCCTGAGGCGGACGGCCGGGCCGGCGGCTCGAGAGGCACCCCCGCTTATCCAGGTGGGAGCCGTGACCATCGACGTCGGGCGCCGGGAGATCCGCCGTCGCGCCACCAGAGCGCCCGAATCGTCCGGGTCGCCCGACTCGGTGGTCAGTGTCGCCGAGGACCAAGAGAGCGACACGATCCCCCTCACGGCCCGGGAATTCGATCTGTTGGTCTACCTGGCCACCAACAGAGGCCTGGTGCTCTCCCGCCGACAGCTCCTGAACGGCGTCTGGGGCGATGGTTGGTACGGCGACGAACGAACCGTCGACGTACACATCCGACAGCTTCGAAAGAAGATCGGAAGCGATCTGCCGCTGGCCACGGTCTGGGGCGTGGGCTACCGACTGGGATGATCACGCCGACCGTGCCAACGAACCCGACCGTGGCGACCGCGTTCACAAGGCTCATCATGCCGACCGTGGCGACCCGGCCCGGTCCCTGCCTGCCCTACCCGAGCCGGTCTCGTACTTCACCATGAGAACCCGACTGACCATCTCCATCCTGTGCGTGGTGGCGGCGACGTTGCTCCTCACCAGCGTGGGCAGCTACGTCCTGGTTCATCGGGCCGCTAATTCCACCGCCCAACAGGAGTTGGTCAGTCAAGCCCAAGCGGTGTCGAAGACCCTCTCTGGTGGTGCGCCCCTCACCGGCGTCGGGCTCAGGCGGGAACTGAGGGTCATCAAGGATGCCGGCGATTTCTCCAGCATCCGTCTCGTGCGCCTGTTCCCCGACGGCACCGTGACGACCGCGCTACCGCAGGGCATCGACGTCGCCCGGTTGGACGTCCCGTCCCTGCTGGCCGGGAACCAGGTCACCGGCAAGTCCGGAAACCTGATCTATTCAGCCATCCCCACCCCGGTAAGGACCGTCACTCGGTTCACGCCGGTGCTGGTCATCACCAGGATGGCCCACAACCCGGCCAACGGCATCCGATACTTCCTCCTGGTCGCCGCCGGTGTCCTCGTGCTGGCTGCCATCGTGGCCTGGGCCCTGGGTCGACGATTCTCGAGGCCGCTGGAAGCCGCCGTCGGCGCCACCCGCCGGATCGCCGACGGCGACCTCGATGTCACCGTTCCGACGGCAAAGCGGGACGATCCCGAGTTCCGTCAGCTGGCCGACGCCATCAACGCCATGGCGTCGGGTCTCAGTCGGGCCCGGGACCAGGAGCGACAGTTCCTCTTGTCCGTCTCCCACGAGCTGCGCACCCCGCTCACATCGATCCGGGGCTATGCCGACGCCGTGGCCGATGGCGCCACCGACGACGTTCATGGTGCCGTGACCGTGATCGGTACCGAAGCGCGCCGGCTGGATCGCCTCGTCCAGGATTTGCTGGATCTGGCCAAGCTCGATGCCGATCGCTTCTCGCTGCGTCTCGAGCCTGTCGACTGCTCAGAGGTCATCGGCCACGTGGTCGAGGGGTTGCGTCCCCGCGCCCTGGCTGCTGGTCTCGAGCTCGATACCGTCCTGAGCGACCTCGACCGTCTCGTCGTGCTGGCCGACAAGGACCGTCTTGCTCAGATGATGGGGAACCTGGCGGAGAATGCCGCCAGGTTCGCCACGAGCCGGATCACGGTCGGGGCCGGCTGGTCCGAATCGTCGGTGGCCCTGTGGGTGGAGGATGACGGGCCAGGCATCCCCCCCGACGAGATGCCCCGGGTATTCGAACGGCACTTCTCGTCGGACCGGTCTGCGCAGGGCCGGCACGGCACTGGCTTAGGTCTGGCCATCGTGTCCGAGTTGGCTTCAGCCATGCGAGCCACCGTGCAGGTCCAGTCCCCCGCCTCCAGCGGGCACGGCACCCGGTTCGTGCTCCGGTTCGTCCCGACCGACCGGCCCTCAGCCGACGAGCCTTCAGCCGACCAGTCCTCGGCCGACCAGTCCTCGGCCGACCAGTCCTCAGCCGACGAGCGGCAGCGCCTTGGCCTCGGCG
>DASXMT010000289.1:0-1592 GCA_036495505.1 Acidimicrobiales bacterium
CAGGTAGGGCCGGTCCAACAGGTGCTCGGGCATGGACACCTCGTGGAGCACGCGGTCGAGGGCCACGCCCCGGTTCATCAGGGCGAGCGTCTGCTGCTCGAGCGATTCGAGCAGCTCGGCCGTGTCGGTGAGGGCCTGATGGATCCGCTGCCCACCGATGATCGGAGCGCCGTGCCCAGTGACCATCACCTCGGCACCGAGTGCCGCCATCTCCCGGAGGGCGACGGCCCACTCACCCGCGAAGCGCTGCACCTTCTGCGGGTTGCCGGCGTTGGGGACGGCCCAGATGAACAGGTCTCCGGGGTGGAGGACCTTGAGCTCGGGGATCCACGTCCAGGTTGCGTCGTCGGTCTCGCCCCGGGCATGGTGCAGTTCGAAGGTCAGTCCGCCATGAGTCACCGACATGCCCATGTCGTAGGTGATGTCAGGGTGGCGCCAATGCTCCGGCCAGGAGAAGCCCTCGAGGCCCTCCAGCGCGAACTGGCGGACGTTGATGGCCGTGTTGAAGCCTCGGGTCTTCACGTAGCGGTCGAAGTTGGCGTGCAGGTCTTTGTGTCCGTACACAATGGGCGCCGGCCACGTCTGTTCGGTGGCCTCCGCCTCGAACCGAGCCGTTCCGAACACGTGGTCCAAGTGGTGATGGGAGAACACCGCAGCGGCTAGTCGGGAGTGGGGACGCCAAGCGCGGACATGATCGAACAGCGGTTCGATGTCGAAGGGGCCGCCCGAGTCGAGGAGCACGAGACCATCGCCGGTCTCGATGGCCGTGGCACTGGCCAGGCTCAAATAGACGAGTACGCCAGGGCTGATCTCCTCGGACATGAACCCTGACGCCTGTACCGGGTGATCAGGACCGTTGATATCTATGGAGCCGGACCACAGGCGCTCGGACAGCTTGCTGACCGGCCCGTCGCCACTCATGTCTCGTCCCCTACCGAGTTGTTGTCGCCTGCCGGTCGTCCACGGGTTGCCATGCCGTCACTATTGGGGCCGGACCCCCTGAAGTCAAACAAGTGACTCGGGGTGCCGAGCCGGCGTCCCGAGCCGGCGACCCGAGCCGCCCGACAACCGAGAATTCACTGGAAGAAGTGTCCGTGCAAGGTGACGGCCAAGGGCGGAGCCAGGCACCGGGCAAGGTCGCCACCGCAGTGTTGGCCTTGTCACCCGAGTGGGTGGTGCGTCGGACTGGACCGTCATGGGCGGCTCGTCGACGGAGCGCAGGAGCGCTGACGAGAAGGGAACGAACCATGAGCACAGCGACTTCCATTACCGGGAACCTGACTCGGGATCCTGAGATCCGCTACACCCGGGACGGGCAGGCGACGACCACCCTGGGGGTGGCGGTCAATCGGCGGTGGCAGCAACGTGAGTCGAAGGAGTGGGAGGAGTCGACCTCGTTCTTCGATGTGGTGTGCTGGCGCGAGCTGGCCGAGAACGTGGCGCTGTCCATGACCAAGGGCATGCGCGTGGTGGTCACCGGTCGGCTCGAGCAACGGAGCTGGGAGAACGAGGACGGCGACCGCCGGTTCAAGGTCGAGATCGTGGCCGAGGAGATCGGCCCGAGCCTCCGCTTCGCCACCGCCGACGTGCAG
>DASXMT010000290.1:0-2341 GCA_036495505.1 Acidimicrobiales bacterium
CTTTGGCCGCAGCCCGCACGTCGTAGGCCTTGACCACCGCGCCCAGGCGGCGGGCGGTGGCGATCGCCTGGAGCCCGGCAACGCCTGCCCCCATGACCAGCACCTTGGCCGGGGGCACGGTCCCCGCTGCGGTCATGAACATGGGGAAGAACTTGGCCAGGTGCTCGGCCGCGCTGAGCCCGGCCTCGTAGCCGCTCACCGTCGCCTGGGAGGAGAGGGCGTCCATGGACTGGGCCCGGGTGATCCGGGGCAGGAGGTCCAAGCTGTAGGCGGTGGCCTTCTTCGCCGCCAGGGCCTCGACGATCTCGGGGGCTTGGCCGGGCTGCAGGAAGCTGACCACCGACACCCCCTCGGGGAGCTGGGCCACCTCCTCGACACTGGGGGGTTGCACCCGGGCCACCATGGCCGCGCCAGACAGCACCGCGGCGGCGTCAGGGAGCACCGAGGCTCCGGCGCGCTCATAGGCGGCGTCGGGAAAGCGGGCGGCCGCACCGGCACCGGCCTGTATCGCCACCTCGATCCCCGAAGATGCCAGCTTGGCCGCCACGTCAGGCACGATCGCCACCCTCGTCTCGCCCGGGCGGGTCTCAGTACACACAGCAAGTTTCACGGGCGCCAGTAAAGCGGCAAATGTCGGTCGTTCACAACCCACGGGCGTACGGGTCTCCGACACGGCAGCGAATGGCATCGTCCCAGGCCAACCAATCGTTTGGTGTTTGCAGGGCATCCGGCGGGGCACTGGGCTGGGCGTGACCCGTTGACTATCCCGGTGCTTGTGCGCCGCTCGGCCCCGGCCCCACGCGGGACGGCGATGTTACAGTTCTGGCGTCGGGACCATGCCCGTTCGAAGTGGCAGTAAGCCAGCTCCGAACGCATGCCGAGGCTCGTCGCACACCCTGCCATCCACTGCCCGGAGCAACCATGCCCATCGAGACCTATCAGAAGCAACCGGGGATCGCCGAGGTGGTCATTGACCACCCGCCGGTCAACGCCCTGGACGTGGCCGGCTGGTTCGCCCTGGCCGACGCGGTGCTGGCCGCAGGCCGGGTACCCGACAACCGAGTGGTCATCCTCCGGGCCGAGGGCCGGGGGTTCTGTGCCGGGGTCGACATAAAGGAGATTCAGGCCAAAGGGGATGCCGCCCTGATCGGCGTCAACCGCGGCTGCTTCGCCGCCTTCGCCGCCGTCTACGACTGCGAGGTGCCGGTCATCTCCGCCGTCCAGGGCTTCTGCCTGGGGGGAGGGGTCGGTCTGTGCGGGAACTCCGACATCATCGTGGCCTCCCACGACGCCACCTTCGGACTGCCCGAGGTGGACCGGGGCGCCCTGGGGGCGGCCACCCACCTCTCCCGTCTGGTGCCCCTGCACAAGATGCGCTCGATGGTCTACACGGCCAAGCCGGCCACGGCGGCCGAGCTGCACCATTACGGCTCGGTGCTCGAGGTCGTCCCCGCCGACGAGCTGGTGGACACGGCCTACCGTGTGGCGGCCGAGATCGCCTCCAAGAGCCCGACCATCATCCGTAGGGCCAAGGAGTCGCTCAACGGAATCGACCCCGTCGACGTGAAGACCAGCTACCGGCTCGAGCAGGGGTTCACGTACGAGCTCCACGTGGCCGGGGTGGCCGACGAGCAACGCTCGGCCTTCGTCGAGAAGCGCGACGCCGACACCACCAAATAGCAGTACACGGCAAATAGCAGTACACGGCAAGTAGCAGCACACAGCCGACGTCGGCTCCCACGACGCCGGAACGAAGGACCGGACAGGAGACCATGGCAGACAAGAGACTCACGTTGGACGAACTCGTGAGCGAGCTCCGCAGCGGCATGACCATCGGCGTGGGCGGCTGGGGCTCGCGCCGGAAGCCGATGGCCGCGATACGTGCCATCCTGCGCTCCGACCTCACCGACCTCACCGTGGTCAGCTACGGCGGACCCGACGTCGGGCTCCTGTGCGCGGCGGGCAAGGTGAAAAAGGTGGTCTTCGGGTTCGTCACCCTCGACTCCATCCCCACCGACCCCCACTTCCGGGTAGCCCGCCAGACCGGCGCGGTGGAGGCCATGGAGGTGGACGAGGGCATGTTCTACCTGGGACTGCTGGCCGCGTCGCAGCGGCTGCCCTTCTTGCCTACCCGTGCGGGCCTCGGCTCGGACGTGTTGCGGGTCAATCCCACGCTGCGCACCGTCACCTCCCCCTACGACGACGGCGAGGAGCTGGTGGCCATGCCCGCCCTCCGCCTCGACGCCGCGCTGATCCACGTCAACCGGGCCGACGCCTCGGGCAGCGGCCAGATCCTCGGCCCCGACCCGTTCTTCGACGAGCTGTTCTTGGGGGCGGCCGA
>DASXMT010000291.1:0-7427 GCA_036495505.1 Acidimicrobiales bacterium
GACCCTATTACCGCAGGTGGTGGGCGCTACCGGACTCGAACCGATGACCTGCTGCTTGTAAGGCAGCTGCTCTACCAACTGAGCTAAACGCCCGAAGGCAACACGCTATCCGCGGCGCCGGCGCTCAATGTCTGCAGCAGCTTCGCGGTCCCGGCCGCCACCGGCGTCCGGCGTGCCTCGTGGTCCAACACCACGAGGTCCCGGCCGAGGGACTCGGTGATCACTGCACCCGCTTCGGTACAAATCAACATGCCGCCCAGGTAGTCCCACGACCCGAGTGACGAGCTCCCGACCACCGCGTACCCGTCGAGCACGCCCTCGGCCACTGCACACAGATCCAGCGCCGCGGCGCCTAGCTGGCGGTACTGCGACCATCCGAAGTACCTCCTCGGGTACCCGGAGAATCCCACGATGGCCTGGGCCAGGTCTGTGCACCCCGAAGCGTGGATCGGCTGTCCGTCCTTTCGCGCTCCACCCCCTCGCGATGCTTCGAATCGGATGCCCGATGACTGGTTTACGACCACCGCGGCCCGAGGGCCCTCGGCGTCCACGGCGCACAGGCTGGTGGCGTACCAGGGGATTCCCCGGGCTGCGTTCGTCGAGCCGTCCAGCGGATCCAGAACAACCACCACCTCGCGGTCCCCGGCGTGGAGCCCGGACTCCTCGGACATGATCCCAAGTCCAGCTTCGTCGAGCACACGGATGGCGGCCGTGTCGGCCACCAGGTCCGATCGATACTGACCCTCCCGGGTGCCTGCCGGGCCCCAGTCGCCCAGCCCCGCCAGCGAGTCGGTCACCGCGGCAGCCCCCTCGTGCAGCACAGCCAAGAGCGCGTCGTCATCCATACCCGTCGACGCTACTGGAGCCGGCCAGGGACCTCATCGAGAGGTTCCCCCACGGTCACAAGACCGATAGGCTCACATATCTGTGGCAGTCATCGACGTGGCCGGATATGTGGCCGACCTCAAGGATCATTCCGTCGACCATGGGTTCCATGTTCACGACGAGCGTCATTTCGTCGAGACCTACTCCCTCCGCCAGGTATGGGAAGTAGAGCTGCACCCCGAAGACGGTTGTGGCGGCCCGCTCGATCTCCACCTGGGCCTGGAGGTAGACCCCCGGACCCTGCTCTCCTTCGAGGACGCTGTCTTCGGCCTGCCCGACGACGAGGACCCGCCGGACACGTTCCACTTTCCATTGACCTTTACCTGGGCCCTTCCTCCCCTACCCAATGGCCCTGACTTGCTCAGGTTGGCCATTGACCTGGCCGGCATCGGTGGTATCGAGCTCCCACTCGAGGTATCCGCCATTGACTCCTATGCGTCGGCCACCGATGCGGCCGAACGACGGCTGACCATCGTTGCTCGGTGTCCCGTGTCCCTCACCCGTATCTTGGCCGGTGAGGAAATGATGTGCGATGTGTTCGACCGCTGCCTGGCGGTCAGCCGATATCTACTCGAATCTGCGGGCAGCTGGCTCGGGTGACCTCTGTGGCCGTCGGTCGTCGAGTGTCCCACTCGGCTGGTCGCCGGCACCGATGGGCTCTCGCCGTCATCGTCGTCGCTGCTCTGAGCGTCGGTCTTGCCGCCTGCAGCAGCGGCGGCACCGACCTGGCCCGCCAAGCCTGCAGTCATGTCAGCAAGTCCGTCGCCCTCTTCACCCAGGCCGAGCAGTCCCCCACCCAAGCCCAAGCCAGCGCCCTGGCCGAGAAGGCTTACGTGCAGCTGCGCGTCGCACTTCCCCTGGCTGCCAAGGCGGCGGCTGCCGACGGACAGTGGCAGGCGCTCATGACCGACCTGTCCGAGACCAACCGGGTCCCCGAGCAATACCTGATCAAGTCATTGAAAGATCAATGCGCTGTGACCAAGGAGCAGAATCCCCTCCAGCCCCCGGGGCCGCAGCACACCATTCCTCCGCCAGCGACCAACCCTGCGGCAAATCAGCGGTAGTCCCCTGGTGCTCGGTGCCGGGCTCGGCCCGCGCTCGGGTAAGGCCAACACCGACATATACCGTGGGAAAACTCCACTTATGTCGTCGGGGAGTACCCCGCCGGCGCTTATGTCGTCGTGGAGTACCCCGCCGGCAGGTTAATGGTCTTCTTCTCGAGGAATAGCTCCAGGCCGTCCTCGCCGAACTCACGGCCCATGCCCGACTCCTTGTACCCACCAAAGGGCGAGGAGAAGTCGATGGGGGTGCTGGAGTTCACCATGTAGGTCCCGGTGCGCACCCGGCGAGCCACGCCGAGCCCACGGTCGTTGTCGGCGGTGAACACGCCGCCGCAGAGGCCGTAGTCGGAATCGTTGGCGATGGTGACGGCATCGTCGTCGCTGTCGTAGGGGATGACCGACAGCACCGGGCCGAAGATCTCCTCTTGGGCGATGCGCATCGAATTGTCGACGTCGACAAAGAGGGTCGGCTCCACGAACCAACCCTTATCGATGCCCTCGGGGCGACCGCCGCCCAGGGCGATCTTGGCCCCTTCGTCCTGACCGATCTTGATATAGCCCTCGACCCGGTCGCGCTGACGCTCGGCCACCAGCGGGCCAACCTGAGTGGCGGGATCGAGCGCGTCGCCCACCACCATGTTCCGCATCTGGTCGGCCAGTGCGTCGGTCACCTCTTGGTAGCGGTGCCGGGGAGCGAGGATCCGGGTCAGCGAGATGCAGGCCTCGCCATTGTTCATGATGGCGTTGGGCATCATGAGGGGAAGCGCCTCGGCCAGATTGACGTCGTCCAACAGGATGGCCGCCGACTTGCCCCCCAGCTCCAAGCTGAACCGCTTCAGGTTGGCCCCACAAGCGGCGCCGATCTTCTTGCCCGCCGCCGAGGACCCGGTGAACGAGACCTTGTTTACGTCGGGGTGGTTCACCAGGTGCTCACCGACTTCACGTCCAGCCGGGACCACACTGAGGACGCCCTTGGGCAGGCCGGCCGTCTCCAGGATCTCGGCGAACAGGTTGGCATCCAATGGGGTCTCCGGGGCGGGCTTGAACACCACCGTGCTGCCCGACAAGAGGGCGGGCGCCAGCTTGGCCGCGGCCAGGAAGAGGGGAACGTTCCACGGAGTGATGGCGGCAACCACACCCACCGGCTCCTTGGCCACGATCACCGGGCCGAGCAGTCCGTCCTTCACCGTGTCGAACGAGAAGGTGGACCCGAGGCCGGCGTAGTAGTCGAGGATCATGGTGGGGGCCAGAACCTGGGCCAACAGGCCCCAGGACACCGGCGAGCCCATCTCGCCGGAGATCAGCTCGGCTATGCCTTGCATGTCGTTGCGAATGGCATCGGCCGCCTTGGACAGCACCTCGGCTCGCTCGACCGGCGTCATACGTGGCCAGGGCCCGTGGTCGAAGGCGTCCTTAGCCGAGGCCACGGCCCGATCGATGTCGGCGTTCTGGGCCTCGGGGACCCGGCCGACCACTTCTTCGGTCGTCGGAGAGACGACGTCGATGGCGGAGGAGGACGAAGGCTCGACCCACTCCCCCCCGATGTACAGCCGGTCGTACGACTTCATGGGCCCTCCTTGATTATGAAACCAGTTCTATTCCCGTCATCAGATCGTACCCACGGATGGCTCAGCCCGGACAACCGGGGTCTCGCTCATCGATGGTACCGCTCGGGCCCGGCCGATCGCCTGGCATTTGCCCCGGTCGCGAGACAGCCTCGCCCCGGGTTGCCGGCGACCGAGGCGACCAGGTCGAGCGGTGGGCCTCGCCCGCCGGGGCGTCGGCCAGTACGCTCCGGGCACCCACAGGCGTGCTGTCGGCGTTGGCCCCCGGCCGCGGCAGCACCGGATCGACAAGGAGTACCCGTGCTCTCGCCTCTCGATGACTACCCGATCCACCAGATCTCCGAGCCCATACGCTTCGTGGGGCCCTCCGATAGGAACTTCTACGACCGCTACTACTTCAACCTCCTCGGAGCCGAGGGCGTCTCGGGGACCGACGATGAGATGTTCGCCGTCATCGGCCTCGGCCAGTACCCCAACTTGGGCGTGGCCGACGCGTTCATCTCGGTGAGAACCGGTGACGATCACCGGGTCGTCCGATCCTCCAAGGTCATGGGCGCCGATCGCATGGACACCAGCATCGGCCCCATCCGGATCGAAGTCCTCGAAGGCCTGCGGCGGGTCCGGGTCATCCTCGAGCCCAACGAATGGGGTCTCGAGATGGACGCGGTCTACGACGGGTTCTCCGAGGCCCACCTCGAGGCCCGGCACTTCAACCGGCAGTTCTCCCGGGTCACCTTCGACACCTCCCGCTTCGCCCAGCTGGGATCGTGGACCGGATCCCTGAAGGTCGGGGACAAAGATGTCGCCCTCAACCCCGACCAATGGTGGGGATGCCGGGACCGGTCCTGGGGCGTCCGCCCGGTCGGCGAGCCGGAGCCTCCGGGCATCCGGGCCACCGACACCTCAGGCGGCTTCTTTTGGATCTACGCCCCGGTGCGGTTCGAGGACCATGCCATCGTCACCATCATCCAAGAGGAGCCCAACGGTCGCCGGGTCATGCAAGATGCGCACCGGGTGTTCCCCGTAGGCTCCGGGCGAGAGGCAGAGTGGCTGGGGCGGCCCGAGCACAAGCTCCGCTTCGTTCCGGGAACCCGAACGGTCACCGGCCTCACCCTCTCCTATTTCGGCGCCCATGGCGAACAGACCGCCGAGGTCGACTGCGAGGTCACCTTCCCCTTCGCTCTCATGATGGGAACGGGATACGGCCTCGAGCCCGACTGGCGACATGGGATGTACCAGGGAGACCTCGTCGTGCAAGGACAGCGCTACGACCCGGCCAGTGCCGACTACAAACCGTTCGGGCTCACGGAGAACGCGGCCCGGTTCACCTCGGACGGGCAAGTGGGCTACGGCATGCTCGAGTGCGCAGTTCTCGGACCCCATGAGGGGTACGGGTTCACCGGGTGGGACTGAACCGGGCGCCTCGTGGCGGTGCCCTGCACCGCCGGCGGCGCGAGCAGTACTAGCCGGCCCTCCGGAAGGCATGGGCACCCCGCGTCCGCCAGGACCGGGTTCGAGCCGGATCGGGCTCGGCGGTAACGGCACCTTCGGCCGGGGGCTCGGCGCACGCGGCACAGAGACGGCGCCCCTCTGACAGCCAGGTCACCGTGGCCACCCCGCAGCCCTCACAGTGGAGACCCACGAACACCCGGCGTCGAACCATCCCGCGGGAGACCGACTGCTCCTCCAGCATCGCCTGCAGCTCGGCACTGAGCACCCATTCCCCCGGAGCGTTCCTCTGTACGAGTTCGGAGTCCACCAGTTCGTGAATGAGTGAGGGAAGACGGTCCTGCGTTCGTCGATTGGGCCGTAGATGGGCTTCGTCGATGCGCTCAGGCACCTTGCTTACAGGTTCCCGTCCTTCATCGGTTTGCATCCACCGACCTCCTCTCGGCGTCCGCCGACATCGGCGAGCCTCCTGCCGATCGGACACCCCTCTTGCATGCATTACCCCCGGCTCGGCCAATGGAACCGACCTTTCCGGGGCCTTGTACGAGCATCGCAGATTTTTCCGACAATTACACGGCGCGATCGGTCGATCACGCCGGGTATCGGTGCATCGACGGTCCAGGATGAGCTCAGCTCGAGGCATCGCGGGGAACGCCCGCCTCCTGAAGGCGGTCTGCCACCCAGGAGATCCCGTCGGGTTTGGCCATCTCGTCCTGCCAGCCGTTGAGGACCCGCTCCAGGTCCTCGTGGGTGGGGATGTGCCCGATGACCGACACGATCACCTGCTCGACCGGCACTTTATCGACCTCGACGTCGCCAAAGGGGGTCCACGAGCCGGCTTCGGGAACCCGCTCCAGCATCATGTACAACTCTCCGGTGTCCTCCACCCAGCTGAGCTCGTAGCGATTGCCGGTGGCGTCGTGCCACTCGGTACCCAGCTCGATCTCAGCTGATTGCCGCCGACGCTCGTCGGCACTGTAAAACTCCTCGATGTCCATCGGGCTCCTGTCATCGTTTTGCCATCAGTGTTGTCCCTGGGTGGGGCAGGCAGGGATCGAACCTGCGACCGAGGGATTATGAGTCCCCTGCTCTAACCACTGAGCTACTGCCCCGGGCTGGCTTTTCCCTCCTAGTGATCCACCCATCCCATCAACCTGTACCGATAACCATGGGGAAGGACATCCGGGAGAAAACGGCAGATGTGCGGGAGGTACGTGTTCATGTCGGATGTGATCCTGCCACAGGCCACATTCGGCAGGTGAGCCGTACGACGAGGAAAGGCATCGCCGACGCGAGGCGGAGCCGAGCTCGACGCATGTTGAAGTTGCGCAGGGAAGCAGGGCGAAGGAAGCCGAATCGTGCCCGGATTGGTGTCTCAGCCTCGGCTCGGAATGGGGTCATGGCAACGGATGAGACCATCACCGTGGAGCGGGCCTGGGTGTCGCGGTAGACACCCAGGGGGATGGCTCTATGGAAGCTCGGCCTGGTCCCACTCGATTCCGTCAGTGGTCACCAACAAGAGCACATGTGCATCGGCCGCCTCGATGAAGCACTGGAACTGGGTGTCAACGACACGAGCTACGGGTGAGGATCCGGGAATGGCCTGCGCAATCACCTTGTTGGCCGACATTTGCCAGGTCGTCCTCGCCGAACGGGATTTGCCGTACACGGTGCCGTCGCTGCCGATCTGGACAACAACGTCGGTCCCGTTTGGAAGAGTTGCGACTGCAAGTGGCATGGCGGTGTCCTCTGATGGGTTATGCGGACTTGGAAGGCCCAAACCGACCCAATTCGCGTCGGCCAAGCTGATGTCATACAGATCCTGATGGTCGGTCCATTGAGTAGCGACCGAGCCATCAACCATGTGGGGGTCGTCGGTGTAGTCGGCGATCCAATAGTGGGGTGGATCTACACCGGCGTCAGCGAATGCTTGTTTAACCCAGGGCCACCCATAGCCTGTCTGTCCGACGAGGGAACAGTAGACCGTCGGATCTGCACCCCGTGCCCGTTGGCGCAGAACCCATGCCGGAGTTTCGATGGCCGTGGCATCTTGAAACTCCGAGTCCAGGATGTCTGCGTCGGTACTGGTAAAGACGGCGATGGTCTTCTTGATGGCGTGCGGAAACCGGGCCCAATCCGTTGGTAGCCATTCGTAGATGCCATCCACATAGCCGGCAACCACCTGGGCGTCGGTCGGGATATCGCCGGGAGATGTCGAGTCGTACATCGTGACCGTGACTGCCACGAACCCTCCTAAGTATGTACTGCCCGCGAGTGCGTCCGATCCTATTTCACTCCCTCCTTTATCGTCCTGTGAGAGAACGGTAGACACGGTCGTCCTTCCACTCGTCTTTTCCCCCTTTTCCGGAAGAGTGGGTGAACTCTGTCGGCGACGTCCCATTACTTCGTGGGACGTGCTGGTACCCGATCACCTGATTGAGCCTGAGACCAATAGTGAAGTGAATTG
>DASXMT010000292.1:0-8968 GCA_036495505.1 Acidimicrobiales bacterium
CCCCGCACCGAAGGTCACGGTGCCGGGGAGGCCGCGACGGCTCGCCCACCGACCGTTGCCGTCCATGACGCACCCGATGTGCCTGGGGATGGGCCCCCCTGCGACGTCGGCGGCCGTCAACGGGCGCGCCAGGGCTCTGGTCTCTGTGAGGTCGCCATCGGCCGATTGCACGCCGCGAACGCTATCCGCTGTCGTCGGGGGTGGAGTTCGTCCGGTGCTCGAGCTGGGACCGGGCTCCGCGGGCGACGCCGCCTTGAGCTGGGGTGAACACCGGGCTAGACCCTCTTCATGTCACCGCTCGAAGCACTGGCGATCTTTGCCGCCGGTCTGGCCGCGGGAACGATCAATGTGATCGTGGGAGCCGGGTCCCTCATCACCTTTCCCACTCTGTTGGCCTTCGGCTATCCGCCGGTGCTGGCCAACGTGTCCAACAGCCTGGGCCTGGTGCCGGGCAACTTGAGCGGGGCTATCGCCTACCGCCCCGAGCTGGTGGGTCAGCGGCCCCGGGTCATCATCCTGAGCATCGCCGCCGGCGCCGGCGGCCTGGCCGGGGGCGCCCTGCTCCTGTCCCTGCCCGGGAGTGTCTTCCGCAATATCGTGCCCGGCCTGATCCTCTTGGCCTGTGTCCTCATCGCCGTACAGCCGATGCTGTCCCGTTGGCTGGCCGGGCGGGGCGAACGCGCCCACCACGGCGGCCCTGTCCTCTTCGTCACCGTGTTCGCCACCGGCGTCTACGGCGGCTACTTCGGGGCGGCCCAGGGCGTGATCCTCATCGCCCTCCTGGCCATCTTCCTGGATGACGACATGCAGCGGCTGAACGCGGCCAAGAACGTACTGACCTTCATGGCCAACCTGGGCGCGGCCTGCTTGTTCGTCTTCTCCAGCCACGTGAACTGGTACGTGGTGGCCCTGATCGCCGGCGGATCGATCGTCGGAGGCCAGCTTGGCGCGCCCCTCAGCCGCAAACTGAACCGACAGGTGTTCCGGGCGCTCATCGTGGCCGTGGGGGTGGGGGTGGCCATCACCTTGTGGGTCACAAACGTGTGACGGCCATACTCCGGGCCTCGTCACGACGAGGCGAGCCGGTCGTCGTCATCTGTCGCAGGCGGTCACCAGGCTCCCGGTAGGGTCACGGGGTGACCGAACCGGGGACAGAAACGGAGTCCACTCGGGAGTCCGATGCGGTGACCAAGGCCCTCGACCGGGCCGCCGCCGCCCTGCCCGGCGGCGGGGAGCACCGAGCCGGTCAATCGGAGATGGCCCGGTCCGTGGGTCGCGCCATCGCCGGTCGCCGTCATCTCGTCGTCCAGGCGGGGACGGGAACGGGCAAGTCGCTCGCTTACCTGATCCCGTCGATGCTGGCCGGCGAGCGGGTGGTCGTGGCCACGGCGACCAAGGCGCTTCAGGACCAGCTGGCCGGAAAGGACCTCCCCAGTGTGGCCACGCTGGCCACCGGCGAGTTCTCCTTTGCCGTCCTCAAGGGGCGGAGCAACTACCTGTGCAAGCAGCGTGCCGGCGAGGTGGGCGGCGCCGGCGAGCAGCTGAGGATGGAGGACGGTGGGACGAGCCCGGCACCCAGGGCAGCGGCCGGTCGGGGCGAGGACGGACGGCTGGGCGACCAGGTTCGCCGGCTGCTCGACTGGGGCCAGGACTCCCCCACAGGGGACCGAGCCGAGCTGGACTTCGAGCCCGCGCCCCGGGCCTGGGCCATGGTCAGCACCACCGCCCGAGAGTGCCCGGGAGCCTTCCGCTGCCCGTCTGGTCGGGACTGCTTCGCCGAGAACGCCCGGCAACGCGCCGCCGAGGCCGACGTGGTGGTGGTCAACACCCACCTCTACGGGGCCCACCTGGCCAGCGGGGGGGTAGTGCTCCCACCGCACGACGTGGTGATCTTCGACGAGGCCCACGAGCTCGAAGAGGTGATGACCGACAGCCTGGGCACCGAGATCGGGCCGGGACGGTTCCGGGCGCTGGCCGCGTCGGTTCGCGGCCTGGTCGACGATCGATCCGACTCGGCCGTAGACGCCGTCGCCGAGGTGGGTGACGTCCTGCAGCGGGTGCTCCAGCCCCTGGCCGGTTCGCGAGTGCCCCGGTCTCAACTCATCGGGCCGGGCGTCACGGGCGCGCTCAACGGGTCGGGCGACACAGACGTGGCGCCGACGGCGGGCACCGCTGCCGTCGGAGGAGAGGAGCCACCCGGATCAGAGGAGTCCGAGGGTCCCGGTATCGAGCCCGAACCCCAGGGCCTCGATCTCGGGCTACCGCCTCTCGGCCCCGATTTGGGTCTGGCGGCGCCCCGGAAGCGACGGATCCGGACCTCGGTCACCTCCTCTGATCCCACCGCCTCCAATGCGGCCGCCTCCAACGCAGACACCTCCAATGCCGCCGCCTCCAACGCAGACACGGCGGTTCAAGCGTCGACCGGTCGGTTCGGGCTGCAAGCCGCCGCCACCGCCGATCCCGGTCTCGGTGCTCTCATCGAACTGGCCACTGGCCGGGTTTCCCGTCTGGTCGACGGGCTGCACCGCGCCGAGCGTGAGACGGGCGAGACCGACGGCAACGAGATCCGGTCGCGACGGGACCGGGCCCTGCTGGCCGCCGGTCACCTGAGCGACGACCTGGCCAAGCTGACCGCGCTCACCGACGACCAGGTCGCGTGGGTGGACGGTGACTCCCGGTTCCCCACCCTCCGGGTCTCCCCCATCGAGGTCGGGCCCCTCCTGGCCGAGCGCCTATGGGGCGAGGTGACCGGTGTCCTCACCTCGGCCACGGTGCCAGTGGGGCTACGGGACCGGCTCGGCCTTCCAGCCGACCGGACCGACGAGCTCGATGTGGGCAGCCCCTTCGACTATCCGGCCCACGCTGTGCTCTACGTGGCTCGGTCGCTCCCCGACCGTCGGCGCCCGGAGTCGGAGCCGGCGATCCACGAAGAGCTGGCCGCCCTGATGACGGCGGCCGGGGGCCGGACACTCGCCCTCTTCACCAGCTGGCGAGCCATGACCGCGGCCGTGGCCGTCCTGCGGGAGCGGGTGGACTTCCCCATCTTGGCCCAGTCCGACCTACCCAAGCCGGCATTGATCGAGGCCTTCCAGTCCGACGAGGCAACGTGTCTGTTCGCCACCCTCGGCTTCTGGCAAGGGGTGGACATCCCCGGCTCCACCTTGAGCGTGGTCGCCATCGATCGCATCCCCTTCCCGCGTCCCGACGATCCGGTGCTCCAGGCCCGGCGGGACCGGGCTGGCGCCGCCGCGTTCCAGGCTGTGGACCTACCCAGGGCGGGAACGCTCCTGGCCCAGGGGGCCGGCCGCCTGATCCGGTCGGCCGACGACCGTGGCGTGGTCGCCGTGCTCGACAACCGGCTGGCGTCGGCCAGCTACCGCGGCGTTTTGCTCGCCCGGGTCCCTCCCATGCACCGGGTGGTGGACCGACGCGAGGTCGAGGAGTTCCTCCGCCACGAGGTCGTCCGGCCCGCCTAGGGACGAGTTCCATCCGTCTCAGAAGCCGAGATGGCTGGGCGGGTCAGAACCCGAGGCGATCGAGGGCGTCGTCGCGCTGCTGCCACCGCTTCTCCACACGGACGAACAGCTCCAGGTAGGCGCCGGGCGGCATCTGGGCCCGAACAGCCGTGCCCACCGCCTTCAGCGTCGCGCCCCCCTTGCCGATGACGATGCCCTTTTGCGAGTCCCTCTCGACCAGGATCTCGCATCGGACGCGAGGCCATTCCCATTCGGTCACGCGGCAGGCGATGCTATGAGGCAATTCGTCGTCGACCCGGGCCAGCAGTTGCTCCCGGACGAGGTCGGCCACCCAGAAGGCCTCGGCCACATCGGTGATCATGCCCTCGGGGTAGTAGCGCGGCCCCTCGGGCAGCCGGGACAGCACGGCATCGACGAGCGTGTCGACGCCCTCACCGGTCATGGCCGAGACCGGGAAGTACTCGACCGGGATGGGGACAGCTCCTCCCTCGACAGCAAGGGCCTCTCCCACCTCGGCCACCGAGGCTAAATGGGTCAACACCCCGTTGTCGTCCACCTTGTCTATCTTGTTGACCACCACCAGCAGAGCCGGTGGTGCTAAGAGGACACCCTCGCCGTCCTCTCCGGGTGACCGGTCGTCCTCTCTGGATGACCGGCAGTCCTCTGCGGATGACTGGTCGTCCCCTTCGGGTGAGCAGTCGTCGTCACTGGGTGCGCAGTCGTCCTCTCCGGGTGAGCCGCCGCCAGCCGATGCGAACTTTGCGGTCATCGCCGCGCTCCGCACCTGGGCTCGCACCCGCCTGGCCCCGTGAGCCAGGACCATGCGGTCGCCCGGGCCGATGGCGCCGGTAGCGTCCACCATGGTCACGACCACGTCGACGTCATCGAGCGAGGACGTGGCCGTGTCGTTGAGGCGCTCCCCCAGCGCGGTGCGCGGGCGGTGGAGCCCCGGCGTGTCCACGAACACGGCTTGGCTGTCCGGTCGGTTCAGCACGCCCCGGACCTGGGCCCGGGTGGTGTTGGGCCGTGGCGACGTGATGGTGACCTTGGTGCCGACAATCCTGTTGACCAGGGTGGACTTGCCGACATTCGGTCGGCCGAGCACGGCTGCGAATCCGGAACGGTAGGTCACGAGCGCTCGTTGGCCATCGGTTGTTGCGGCGCGGGCACGATCCGGACCCGCTCGATCCGGCGGCTCCTGACCCGTTCGGCGATGAGCTTGACCCCGTCGGCCTCGACCGTCTCACCCTCGGCGGGCACGTGGCCCAAGAGGTCGAATACGAGACCTCCTACCGTGTCCCACGCCCCCGACGGCAGGTTGGCGCCGAGCAGGTCGTTGACATCGGAGACGACCATCCTCCCGCTCACCCGGATCTCACCCGAGGCCAGGCGCTCGATCGGCGGCTCCTCCACATCGAACTCGTCGACGATCTCGCCCACCAGCTCTTCGATCAGGTCCTCCAGCGTCACCAGTCCAGCCGTGCCGCCGTACTCGTCGACCACCACGGCCATGTGGTACTTCTCCTCTTGCATCTCTCGCATCATGCCAGCGACGCGCTTGGTCTCGGGAACGAAGCGTGGCGTGCGCATGTGGCCGCGGACCGAATCGGCGCCGGCGCCGGCCCGGAGGGCCCGGATCAAGTCCTTGGTGTAGGCGATGCCGAGCACGTCGTCGACCTTGTGATCGACGACGGGGATCCGGCTGTAGCCGACGGCCATGGCGTGCTCGAGCGCCGTCTCCACCGTGACGTCGGCCTCGATGGTGCTCATGTCGGGACGGGGCACCATGACCTCGCGTACGACCGTGTCGCCGAACTCGATGATCGAGTGGATGAGCGCCCGTTCCTCCGTCTCGATCACGTCGTCCTCGAGGGCAACGTCGGCCATGGCCAGGAGCTCGGACTCGGTCACATCCGATCCGGCCGCCTCCCCCCGCTTCCCGATGAGCAAGTTGGCCAGGCCGATCAGTGCACCCGAGATGATCCGAATGGGCCAAAACCGGACCATGGCCGACACCAGTGGCGCGCTGAACAGCGCAGCCCGCTCGGGGTGGTGGACGGCCCAGTTCTTGGGGACCGCCTCACCCAGGACGAAGATGACGATGATCTCGAAGACCGTGGCCGCGGCAACGCCCCAGGCCCCGAACCACTCCGAGGCGAGCAGGCCGACCAGGGTGGCCACCACCAGCTGGCAGATCAGCACCAGCAATAAGACGGGGTTGAGAAAGCCCTGGGGGTTCTCGGTCAGCCGGACCAGGTCCTTGGCTCCCCGGCGACCCTCGTCCACCATGGACATGGCTTTGGACTTGCTCGTCCGGACCAGGCTGGTCTCGGCCAGGGCCAGCACGGCCGAGGCGGCGAGGAGCACCACCACAACGATGATGAGGATCACGTCGACACCGGTGAACTGCGTCGTGGCCAGCAGCGGTCCGCTCACAGTGCGCTCAGCGGTGCGCTCACGGTGGGCTCCCTTGGCTCCCTGGCCTCACAGCGCAGTCACGAGGCCGTGCGGTAGTAGCGGTCCAGCAGCTGCTGCTCGCGCTGCTCCATCCGCTCCGCCTCCGCCTCGACCTGGTGGTCCATACCGAGCAAGTGGAGGATCCCGTGGACGACCAACAGGGCGATCTCGTCGTCGAAGCTGACCGCGTGGTCCACGGCGTTGCCGGCCGCTACCGCCGGGCAGATGACCACGTCGCCCAAGAGGACGAGCTGGTCGAAGTCCGGGTCGACCGACCCCGGACCGGTCCCGCCCTCGTCGGGCGAGCGCCCGCCCCGTTCGAGGTCGTCCTCGATGGGAAAGGCCAAGACGTCGGTGGGACCCGGCTTTCCCAGGAACCGCTCGTTGAGCGAGGAGATGGTGGGCGCGTCGACGAACAGCAGGGACACCTCGGTGTCGTGCTTTACCCCTTCGGCCTCGAGCACGGCCCGGGCCAGATCGGACCAGCGCTCGATGGCCACCGGATGATCGGATTGCTCGTCGGCGGCGTAGATGTCAAGGCTCACCGGAACCGCCGCTGCCGTCGCCCACCGCGGCGGCGCCGGTGGTGCCGCTGACGCCGGTGGTGCCGCTGACGCCGGTGGTGCCGGTGGTGCCGGTGGCATCGTCGAGGGGCCGGGACCCGTTGGGCGGAGCGTTGGCGCTGGCGCGTTCGTAAGCGGCCACGATGTCGCCCACGATCCGATGCCGCACCACATCGCGCTGGCCGAGGTGGACGAACTCCAGTCCCTCGATCCCGGTCAGCACCGGCTCCAGGCCCACCAGTCCGGACCGGCCGCCGGGCACATCGATCTGGGTCACGTCGCCGGTCACCACCGCCTTGGAGCCGAAGCCGATCCGGGTCAGGAACATCTTCATCTGCTCGGGGGAGGTGTTCTGGGCCTCGTCCAAGATGATGAAGCTGCCGTTCAGGGTCCGACCCCGCATGAAGGCCAGGGGCGCCACCTCCACCGTCCCCCTATCGAGCAGGCGCTGAGCGCCCTCCGGCTCGAGCAGCTCGTACAGGGCGTCGTACAGGGGGCGCAGATAGGGGTCCACCTTGGCCATGAGATCCCCGGGAAGGAACCCGAGCCGCTCCCCGGCCTCGACAGCCGGTCGAGTCAGGATGATCCGGTTGACCTGATGGGCCTGGAGGGCCTGGACTGCCAGCGCGACCGCCAGATAGGACTTGCCGGTACCGGCCGGCCCAATGCCGAAAGTCACGATGTTGGACGCAATGGCGTCGGCGTACTGCTTCTGGCCAGCCGTCTTCGGCCGGACCGACCGTCCCCGGGACGATCGCAGCAATTCGGATGTCAGTACCTCGGAGGGACGGACGTCCTCTTTGACCATGTCGATGGTGCGGCCCACCTGGGTCGGATCCAGTCCCTGGCCCGACTGGAGCAGGAGCACCAACTCTTCGAACAGTCGCCCCACCCGCTCGGCCTCTTCGCCGTCGATGGAGATCTCGTTGCCCCGCACAACGATGTGGGCCCCGCCGAACGCGTTCTCAACCAGGCGCAGCAACTCATCGCGCTGGCCCAGGAGGCCGGCCATCAGATGGTTGCCGGGGACGAGGATCTTGACCTGGGTTGACGTCACGTGTGCTCTGTGCCCGACCCTACCAGTGACTCGGTGGGCGCGAACCCATGCGCACGGTGCGGCCGTCCGGAGCGCCCTGGTGCCGCTCGCCCCCCGGACGAGCCGCCCCGCTCAACCGGGTGGCCAGTCCATCATCCTGCCGCCCAATACGTGGAGATGGAGGTGGGGAACCGAATTGTTGGCGTCGGGTCCCACATTGAAGATCAGGCGATACCCCCGGTCGGAGCCGCCTATGCCCTCTGCGTCGGCCACTGCCTTGGCCGCCACGAACAGCTCGGCCACGTCGTCAGCGTCATCGGGCCCGATCTCGGCCGCATTGGGGATATGGCGCTTGGGCACCACCAGCACATGGATCGGGGCGAAGGGGTTCAGGTCCCGAAAGGCCACGGTTCTCTCGGTGGTGTGGACGATCTCAGCCGGAACGTCGCCGGCCACGATCCCACAAAACAGGCAGCCCGGCACCATTCAGCCGGGGCCGCCGCCAGCGGCCACCGACGGAGCCGACATGTTCCCACCGTTGCCCTTCAGCTCGGGGTACAAGTGCTCGAGGCTCCCCGGCGGAATGCGGCTTGCTTCGATGAAGCGTTCGACGTCCGTCTCCTGGATACGGATGACGCGCCCGAACTTGTAGGCGACGAGGCCTCCCTCGTCGATGAACCGGTAGAGGCTCCTCAGCGTGATGCCGAGACGCTCGGACGCTTCTTTCGTGCTCAGCCAACGGATCGAATCAACCATCTGAGTAGTTATACCTCGTTGGGTTGTTCACCAACCCTCGGTAGACGACGATGGATCTCGCATGGGCTCAGGACGTAACCAGAAGTCCCAGTTCACCCAGCCTGGTGGCCATGGCATCCGGGGTGATCCCGAACATGCAGGCGATGGCTCGGACATCTTCGGCGCGAATGGTGATCATCCGACCGTTGAAGTCCTGGCGATGGACCTGGATCATGCTGAGGAACCGGCGCAGGAGGTCGCGCTCGGGACCGCTGACCGAGTGCAGTTTGGTCAGATCGATGGTGATCTTCTCGTGGCCGCCCAGTCCGTGGAGCGCCCGCCGAGCGGTGAGCGGCGCGGTCTCGGGACCTCCGCCCGATGCCCCCCAGCGGGTGCTGGCGTCGTCGTCGGGCGGCAGGAGCTGGTCCACGGGGACGTCATACAGCTTGGCCAGGCGCTGCAAACGGGGCACCGAGATGGCCCGTTCGCCGCGCTCGTAAGCGCCGAGGACCGAGGCCTTGAACTCCTGGTCGGACATGGCTTCGACCGCTTGCAGTGACAACCGCATCTGCTTGCGCATGGCGCGGATCCGAGCTCCAACTGCCCGGGCATAAGCGATGCGGGCAGCCTCTTCTTGCTCGTCGTCCTCACCGACTTCGTCGTCGATGTCCGGGGCGGCGATCGCGTTGTCCACGGCAGTC
>DASXMT010000293.1:0-5749 GCA_036495505.1 Acidimicrobiales bacterium
TCCGGACCAGCCGAAGGACTATCAGATCAGCCAGTATGACGAGCCGATCAACGCCGACGGATGGCTGCAGCTACCCGACGGATTCCGGGTCGGCATCGAGCGAGCCCACATGGAAGAGGACACCGGGAAGACCACCCATGCCGGCGCCTCAGGTCGGATCCACGGGGCCGACTACTCCCTCGTCGACTACAACCGCGCCGGCGTGCCTCTGGTCGAGATCGTCAGCCGCCCCGACATCCGCACCGCCGAGCAGGCACGCGCCTACGCCGCTGAGCTCCGGTCAATCCTGGTGGCCTCGGGGGCCTCGGACGGGAAGATGGAGGAGGGGTCCATGCGTGTCGACGCCAACGTCTCGGTGCGCCGGTCCTCCGCCGACCCCTTCGGAACGCGCTGTGAGATCAAGAACCTGAACTCCATCCGGTCAGTGGGGCGCGCCATCGAATACGAGGCCGAGCGCCAGATTGCCCTGATCGAATCGGGCGAGAAGGTCGTCCAGCAGACGCGCCACTGGGACGAGGACGCGGGCCGGACGGTGGCCCTGCGCTCCAAGGAGGAGGCCTACGACTACCGGTACTTCCTGGAACCGGACCTGGTGCCGCTGGTGCCCGACAAGCAGTGGCAGGCTGCCGTCGCTGCCACGCTCGGCCCGATGCCGGCCGATCGGCGAGACCGCTTGACCGACCTCCTCTCCGACGGCGACAAGGGACCGACCGCAGCCCATCGGGATCAGATCGTGACGGTGGTCGATTTGGGCCTCGACGACCTGGTCACGACGGCGGTGGCCGCAGGCGTAGGTGCGCCGCTGGCCCTGGCTCGCACGGCCAACGAGGCCGCCACCCATGCCGATGCGGCGCGACGGCTCGAGAGTGGATCGTACGTGGCCCTGTTGAGCATGGAGGCGACCGGATCGCTGAGCGCCACCCAGGCCAAGGCGGTGCTGGGAGAGCTGCTCCAAGCCGGGGGAGGGGATCCGGCGGCGATCGCCGCCCGCCTGGGATTCGAGGCCATGTCCGAGGACTCGTTGGCCAGCACGGTCGGCGACGTGGTCGCCGCCAACCCCGATGAGTGGGGTCGCTACCGCGAGGGCGAGGACAAGCTGGCGCAATTCTTCATCGGACAGGTGATGAAGGCGACCAGGGGGCAGGCCAACGGAAAAGCCGTGGTCGCCGAGTTGCAGCGGCTCAAGGGCTGAGTCGCCGAGTTGCAGCGGCTCAAGGGCTGAGCCGCCGGGCTGCAGTGGCTCAAAGGCTGAGCCGCCGGGTTGCAGTGGCTCAAAGGCTGAGCCGCCGGGTTGCAGTGGCTCAAAGGCTGAGCCCGGTGCCCCCGGTGCTCAGACCGGAAACGTCGCCCAGATAGGGGCCGAACGGTCCGAACCCAATCCGGGCGATGGCCACCGGCCGGGGCGGGGTGATCCCGGTGGGGGCATAGCTCCGCCACGGGTTGTACAGCATCCAGACGCCGTTCTGGCCGAAGAACACCGATTCCTCGCCCGGGCCATCTCCTTGGAGGTTGCTGGACACAAGGGGCTGGCTGGTCATGTCCTGGCAGGGTCCCTCAGGGCCGGCGCAGACGGCCACGCCGATCCCGTAGGCGGGCTGGTCGAACCAGTTGGCCGAGTAGAAGAGCCAGTACTTTCCGCCCGCTAGCACCAAGTCGGGAGCTTCGACGATCGTGCCCTGCCAGGCCTCATCGGGAGCGAAGATCTGGGTGGGCGACCCGATCAGGGTGAGGCCGTCAGAGCTGAGCCGAGAGGTCCAGATGGCAGTGGGAGCGGTGTTGCCCCCGATGTTCTGGTCCGATTTCCACACCATCCAGTTCGTCCCGTCGGCGTCGGTGAACACTCGGGGATCGATGGACCCACCGTCGCCGGTCTGGCAGATGAAGGGATCAGGCTGGGCGACGAACGGCCCGACTGGTGACGTGCCGACGGCGTCCCCGATGCACTGCATGCTCGGATCCGTGCCGTTGACCACCGCGGTGAAGTACAAGACGTAGGACGGGCCGAAGCGGTGGACGTCGGGCGCCCAGGTGTACCCGGGCTCGGCCCACGCCGGGAGGTTGGGCAGGGCGTCGGTCACCGCTCCCCAGTTCCCGACGGCCGCACCCGACGTCACCGGGACGTTGGGACCCGAGAACGAGGGCTGGCTGGTGTAGAGGTAGTACCAGTTCCCGACGTCGAGGAGGAAGGGGTCACCCTGGTCCTGGCCCTGGGGGAGGACCAGGGCGGGGGCCGACGGGTTGGTGGTGACCGGAGGTAGCGGGTCGGTGGGGACGGGCGCGGGCGTCGTGGTGGTCGTGGTTGTCGAGGTGGTGGTCGAGGGATCGACCCGGACCTGGTGTTGTGGGCCCGGTACCGGGCCGGCGCCCCCGACGGTGTCGTTGGTGAAGACGGTGACCGCAACGAGCACGACCAGCCCGACGATGACCAGGGCCCCGAAGGCATACATGGTCGGGCGCCTGATTCGGTCGGTCTTTCTCGGCCGATCCGACGTCATGGGTTCCGTATCCTTCCTGGAGGGTGCCGTCCGGTCGGACGGTACTGGCCGAGCCGCCCCTGAGATGGGCATGAGCCCCAACATGGACAGGCATGAGTCGGCTCAGGTCTTGACTCTAACCTCGGGGCACGAGAAACAACGGCTGTGGCGGTGGACACAACGTGGCGTAATGCGTTGAACGGCCTGGTGGGTGCACCGATTGCTCGCACCTGGGATATACCCATTCGATCGAGGCTTCCTGACTATCCTCGGCCCGGTGCGAATCACGGGTCGGCGAGTCCTCATCATCGGGATCGTCGTCTTGGTGGTAGCGGGCGGCGTCATCGGCGGCCTGGTGGCTACGTCCGGAACCGGACCCGAGTTCCCGGCCGCCGACTCGTACGCCCATGGTCGGCTGTCAGCGGACTCCGGCCCGTTTCTCACTGACAGCGACGGGCGAGTCGTCTTCCTGCGCGGGACCAACGCCGTCTACAAAAGAGCGCCCTATGAGCTCTACGCCGATCCGGGCAAGCCATGGAATTTCACCGCCGCCGACGCAAAGCGGATGGCCAAGCTCGGGTTCAACGTCGTCCGGCTGGGCGTGATCTGGGAAGGGATCGAGCCGGGAACCCTCGGGCCCAATAGTCCGGCCATCTGCACGCCGGGCAAACCGGGCAACCCCCACCAGTTCAACGCCGCGGTGGCTGACGCCTACTTGGCCAAGGTGAAAAAGACGGTCGACCTGTTGGGCAGGTACCACATCTACACGCTGCTCGACATGCACGAGGACGTCTACAGCACCGAGTTCGGCGGCGAGGGCGCTCCACCGTGGGCGGTGTGCACGGACTCGTATCCGATCGGCACCCTCCCAGGGCGGTGGTCGAACACCTATAACGACCCGGGGCTGCGGACCGCGGTCCAGCACTTCTGGGAAAACGACGTCGTGGGCGACCTGCAAGGGGAGTACGACCACGTGTGGCAGACGGTGGCTCACTACTTCTCCGGCAATCCATGGATCGCTGGCTATGACCCGATCAATGAGCCGTTCACCCGAGATTTGACCGAGACCTCGGCGCCGCCCGGATCGCCATTGGTCGCGGGCCACCTGGAGTGCTTCTTCACCGGCACTGCTCATCCCGGTCTCAGCTTCTTCCGCGGCACCGTCCTCTCCTGTCCGCCCGATGATCCGGCGAAGGGCCTGATCCGGACGATCAAAGGCGCCGATCCACATCACCTGGTGTTCTTCGAGCCGGATATCTTCTCGAGCCGGGGTAAGCACAACGATGTGGGGCCGATGGATCTCAGCGGTCTGGTCTTCAACTTCCACGACTACTGCGGGTTGCGCAGTGGGGTCACCGGTGACCCCACTGACGTCGACGCCTGTGCGGCTCAGGAGCTCAAGACCATGGAACGTCGAAGCGAGGAGCGCCCCGACATTGCCAGCGCCAAGCAACCGGCTGGTCCGGCCTGGTTCATGAGCGAGTTCGGGGCTACGACCAGCGAGGCCCTGATGGAGCGCCTCACGGCCAACGCCGACGAACTGGAGCTGGGTTGGACGTACTGGTCCTGGAAGTACTACGACGACCCCACGGGCAGCTCGGATGAGGCCTTGGTGACGGCGACGGGGGCGCTGGCGCCCACGGCGACCTCGCTGTCCCGCGCCTACCCTCAGGCAGTGGCGGGCACGCCGGTGTCATTCTCGTTCGACCCCAAGAGTGCGGTCTTCCATCTGCTCTATGTGCCCAAGACCCAGGTGAAGGCTCCGACGGTCGTCTTCGTCCCGGTGGCCGTGCATTACCCAAAGGGCTACTGCGCCCATGTCACCGGGGGCACCATCATCTCCAAACCCAACGCCACTCATCTTGTGATCGCCAATCAGCCGACGGCCTCGCAGGTAACGGTCAGTATCAAGCCGGTGACCTGCAACGGGTCGAGCGTATAGCCGTGTGAGTACGTGGCTGCGGCGGGAGTGCCGTTCACCTGGGAAAACGAGGTATCTCACCTACATTGAGTGATGCGGGGTTGACGTGTTACCGGGAGTAATGTTACTATCGGTAACATGCCTCGATCTACCGGCCGTGCCACCGCTGCAGACCTGGAGACCGATCGCCAGCGCCGCCGGTCTACCCAGCGTGCCCATCTGATCGAGTCGGCCATTACGGTCATCCAGCGTGAGGGGCCAGGGGCCTCGATGGACCAAATGGCGGCTCAGGCGGGTGTTACCAAGCCCATTCTCTACCGGCATTTCTCCGATCGAGCAGGACTGGTAGCCGCCATCGCCGACTTTGCCTTCAACGAGGTCAGCGCGGCCCTGGAGGCAGCCCTGCACGCCAATGCCACACCGCGCCAGCTGGTGGCTTCGACGATCGATACGTACCTGTGGTTCATCGAGTCCGACCCCGACGTCTACCGATTCCTCGTTCAGCGAGGCGTCTCCGAGGGCGGAGTGTCGATCAACGACTACATATGGCGAACCAGCCGACAGGTCGCCATGGTCCTCGGAGAGGCGCTTCGGGCCGCCGGTCTCGATTCGGGTCCGGCCGAGGCGTGGGCCTTCGGCATCGTGGGCATGGTCCATTCCTCGGGTGACTGGTGGCTCGAGCGCGGGGCGATGCCGCGGGCCCGGCTGACCGAGTATCTGACCAGCCTGGTATGCGACGGGCTTCCCGACCTCAGCTCCCTGGGGAGCGCGGGGACATGGCTTCCGGCTTCGAGCGACGCACCATCCGAACAACCAACCGACGCCCCATCACAACCAACCGATTCGGTGGCGAACGTTTTGCCGATCGCCGCCGCCGACGCAAGGAGGTCATCATGACCGTCACCGTCGAACAAAGTCATACCGATACCGAAACCGATACCGATACGGCATTACGGGCGGCCGACAAGAAGATCGATCGCCTCAATGCCGCCTCGCTCCGACGGGTGATCGAACCCGACACCAAGGTGACCGGAGGAGTGGGCGAGGGCCAGGTGATCCCGAGCGAGATGCTCACCGTTGCCGATCTGGGTCTCGACCTCAGCGATCGGGAGCGGGCCACGCTGTCCCGAGAGGAGCTTGCCTCTGTGGTCATCTCCGGCATCCGGTTCGAGACCTTCCTCATGTCCGGGTTCGCCGCTCAGATGGCCTGCACCGCGGATCTGACCGATCCCCGGATCGTCTACATGCTGCACGAGATGGGCGAGGAAACCCGACACTCCCGGTTGTTCATCCGCCTGGTGGACCAACTGCAACCCAAAGCCACCGACCCACTGCAGACCCGCCTCGGCCAAAT
>DASXMT010000294.1:0-25964 GCA_036495505.1 Acidimicrobiales bacterium
CACGGAGTTGACGGGTCTCGACACACGGATGGGATAGGGGGACAACCCCACCTGGTCTCGGGGGCCTGCCGGATGTCGCCACCAGGAACATCTTCGTAGGGTGTGAGCATGACCCAAGCGCCTCTCACCGTGGAGCACCCCGCGGTGGGGGCTCGGGGTACGGCCGTTCCCCGAACGGGCCATGGAGTCCTGGCCGTCGTCTTGGGGCCGTTCGCACCCCGGACGTGGTTGGCCGCCAGCGCCCTGGTCGCCTCCCTGGTGACCGGACTCATCACCTTCGTGACCATCGTCATCCTCGTCGCGGTCGGGATGGGATTGCTCCCTCTGGCTCTGATCGGCGCGGTCATCCTGTTGGCCACGCTGCACATGACCCGCTACCTGGCCATATGGGACCGCGCTCGGATCCGGACCTTCTTCGGCACCGAGATCACCGCCCCTGCTCTTCCGCAGCGTCGTCCCGGTCAGTCCTTCTTCGCCTGGCAGCGTTCCTGGCTGACGTCGCGGGCGATGTGGAAGCCGTGCGGCTATCAGCTGGTTCGGGGACCCATCATGGTGGTGCTGTCCACATTGATGGTGGCCACCTGGTCGATCGCCGCCGCCCTCGTCGCCTTGCCCGCATACATACGGTCGACGGTGCCCGGCGGCAGCAACTGGTGGTTCGGTCACGGGACACCGCCAACGGATGCCGTGGCCGGCCTGTGCGCCGCCGGGGTGGTCATCTTGTTCGTCGCTCCCTGGATCACCCGCGCCCTCGCCACCGTCGACGTGGCTCTGGCTCGGGCCATGCTGGGGCCGAGCCGCCGGGACCGCCTCTCGACCGAGGTGACCCGGCTATCGGTGTCTCGGGCCCGGGTGGTGGACGCCACCGATGCCGAGCGCCGGCGGATCGAGCGGGACCTGCACGACGGCGTACAGCCCCGGTTGGTCTCGCTGGCCATCACCTTGGGGAGGGCCCAAGCCAAGTTCGACGCCGACCCCGAGGAGGCCAACCGGCTCTTGTCCCAAGCCCATGAGAGCGCCAAGGAAGCGCTCTCCGATCTCCGGGACCTGGCCCGCGGCATCCATCCCTCGGTGCTCGATGACCGCGGCCTCGATGCCGCCCTCTCGGCTCTGGTAGCCGGATCGCCCGTGCCGGTCAGCGTGCAGGTCGACCTGCGCACGCGCCCGTCGCGAACCAGCGAGGCGGTGGCCTACTTCTTCGTGGCCGAGGCCGTGACCAATGTGGCCAAGCACGCCGCCGCCACCCATGCCACCGTCGTCATCGGGCTGGACGGCGCCGTCATGCGGATCGTGGTGGCCGACGATGGCCGCGGCGGCGCGGCGGCCACGCCCGGGGGCGGCCTGGCCGGGCTGGTCGACCGGTTGGCCGCGGTCGACGGCACCTTGTCGGTGTCGAGCCCGGTTGGCGGCCCGACCCTGCTGGAGGCGGTGATCCCGTGCGGGTGGTGATCGCCGACGACTCGGTGCTCTTGCGCGAGGGGATCGCTCGGTTGCTCGAGGATGCAGGCTTCGAGATCGTGGCCAAGGTGGCCGACGCCCCCTCGTTGCTCAAGGCCATGGAGCAGCACCTCCCCGATATCGCCGTAGTGGACGTGCGCATGCCCCCGACGTTCAGCGACGAGGGCCTTCGCGCCGCGTTGGTCATCCGCAAGCAGTGGCCGGACGTGGCCGTGCTGGTGCTGTCCCAGTACGTCGAGGAGCGCTATGCCAGCGAGTTGTTGGCTAGCGACACCGACGGGGTGGGCTACCTGTTGAAGGACCGGGTGGCCGATGTGCACGAGTTCGTCGACGCCTTGCGGCGAGTGGCGGCCGGCGGCACCGCCCTCGACTCCGAGGTGGTCACCCAACTACTGGCTCGCAGCCGCCGGGTCGACCCACTGGGCACGCTGACCGCGCGGGAGCGCGACGTCATGAGGCTCATGGCCGAAGGGCGGTCCAACGGGGCCATCGCCGAGGCCCTGGTGGTGTCGGTCGGCGCAGTGGAGAAGCACGTCGCCAACATCTTCCTGAAGCTCGATCTGTCCCCTGATGACCAGGATCACCGACGGGTTCTGGCCGTGCTCCAGTTTCTGGAGTCGTGAGGAGATGAACGTGACCCGTAAACGATCAGTGGCCCAGCGCGTGGCCATTGGTGTTGCCGTCCTTGTCACCCTGGCTTTCATCGGCGCTGGGGCGGTATCGGCCGCCTCGGGGATCGTGGTCCAGTCCAAGGACGTCAGCCGCACCTTGGTGGGAACGGTGTCGACTGTCCACGTCAGCGTCGACGGCGGCATCACCGTGCAGCCCGGTCCCGAGGGCCAGGTCACCGTGGCCGCGCACCAGGTGTGGTCGTTCCATCAACCGACGATCACCGAGACGCAGGGCGGAACCGACGTCACCATCACCGCGTCATGCTCCGGCGTGACCTGGGGGACGTGCAGCACGTCGGTGCGCCTCACCGTCCCGTCCGACGCCGCCCTCAACCTCACCTCGCAAAACTCCGACATCTCGGTCTCGGGGGTGCAGGGGGCACTGGACCTCCACAGCGGCGACGGCGACATCGACGTGGCGTCGGCGTCGGGCCCCTTGCAGCTGTCCAGTGACGACGGCGACGTCACCGGAACGGCGCTCACGTCGTCTCGGGTCCAAGCGTCCAGTCACGACGGCGACGTCGACCTCACGTTCGCCGGCGTGCCCACAACGGTCACGGCGACGAGTGACAACGGAAACGTCAACGTCGGACTGCCTCAGGGCCAGACCTCCTATCTGGTCAGCGCAACCACCGATAACGGCAATCGCTCGGTCGGGGTCCACACTGACCCCGCATCGGACCGACACATCGTGGCTGACTCGAACAACGGCGATGTGTCCGTGGCCTACGCCCCGTGAATCGACGGCACCCGACCACCGGTCCCGGTCAGCTGGAGGCGAACAAGCGGTTGACCACCGGTGCGACCCGGCTGGCGATCTGTTGTTGTCCGCGGGGAGTGGGGTGGAAGGGGGCCTGGGACAGCAGGCTGAATGGGTTGGAGAGGCTGATGATCGACAACCCGTAGTCCCAGGGGTCCGATGAGCACCACCGGTGCCCGTCGAACGCCGACGACAGGTCGACCACGCCCACGTTGGCCAGGTGGAGTCCGGTGATCGTTCGCACGATGTCGCCGTTGAGTTGCTGGAGCAGGTTCGACAGGTAGCTCACCTGGGTCGTGGCCAATAGGGCGGTGTCGGGGCAGCTGGTGGATCCGGTCGGGAAGGGGTCGAAATAACTGGTGAACACCACCTTGGGCACGTGATGGTCGGCTCCGCCGCGCTGGTTGAGCCAGTGGGCCAGCGTCTTCAGGTTGGTGAGCAACATCGGGAGATGGTCGAGCGCGTCGGCTTGCACCGTAGGTCCGGGATTGGCTGCCGTGCACTGGAGGTTGGTCGAGGGGTCGAGGGCATGGGCCAGCTGGTTGAACACGCACGCCCGGACGACCGGCGAGAACTGGACGTCGTCGGCGCCCAGGGTGACCAGCACCAGGTCGGGACGGGCCGCGTCGTATGCGGCGTTGATGTTGGTGTTGGTGGTCAGATTGCCGAATTGGGCGGGCCGGTACGTGATGCCGGTGCTCGTCCTCGGCGCGGTGATGCCGTTGGCGAACGTGCTGCCGGTGCAGGCGAACTGGGCGAAGCGAGCGCGGTACTGGGTGGCCAACACGTGGCCGTAGGCGTCGGGCGAGTCGTGGCACAGCGGATACGGCCCTGGCCACACGGCGTCGATGTTTCCGCCTGTCCAGCGCTGCGTCTTTGTGTCGTAGGTGTAGCCGTACAGGGTGCCCTCGCCCGAGGCCACCGAGTCGCCGAGCTGCACGATCGAGCGCGGCCCAGCGGGAGCTGCGGTGGGCGGACTGCTGCAGGCCGCGGCGACCAGCCCGAGCACGCACAACGTGGAGATGACGGCAACCAGGGGGTGACGGCGGGACAGGTGGGAACGATGCACGGGCACTTTCCTACCCGATTGCCGTGACTCCCGCCCCGAATGCTCTTGCTGCCAATGTCGCGCAGAGACGCGAACCGGCCGGCATCAAGCCGATGCCGGCCGGTTCGTTCGTTGCTTGCTCTGTGAGTACCGGGTTACCTCAGAGCCCGCACCCCGGTGCTGTGCTCCAGGGCGACCAGCCGTACTTGGCATAGAGGTCGAGGGCAGCCGCGTCCTGTGCCGCGGGCGATGCGCTCGACACCGGCCAGGGGAGTCCCTCCTCAGACGCGGTGGACTCCAGGATCCCGTACGCGCCACTCGGCTCGCTCGGGTTGTTGTACTGGTCGCCCGACTCGTGCTCGCGGATGCAGCCCCAGTCGGCCGTGTTCGTACTGGTGGCGTCAGAGCCGGACACCTGTGCCGGAGCCGGTGTTGGAGCCGGTGTTGGAGCCGGAGCCGGTGTTGGAGCCGGAGCCGGAGCCGGAGCAGGCGCTGGTGCCGGAGCAGGCGCTGGTGCCGGAGCAGGCGCTGGTGCCGGAGCAGGCGCTGGTGCCGGAGCAGGCGCTGGTGCCGGAGCAGGCGCTGGTGCCGGCGGCGGTGACGTCACCGATGCAACCAGTGGCGCTTGCGTTCCGGACGAGGCGAACGTCCCAAAGAAGCCGGTCAACGGGACCAGGCTGGTCCCAAGGGCCGGGAACGCTTGTTCCTTGGTTGGAATCGGGGTGGTGAATGAAGCATTTTGACTGGCCGGGGTGGCCTGCGCAGGGGCAGAGCTCACCTCCGTGCCGACCGCCAGGGCGGCCGAAATTAAAGCAACGGGCATAGCCGCTGCGAGTGCAATGCGGGTCCGCATGGCACCTCCCTTCGTCGGGCGCGAATGCGCCTTCCTCTGCTCGGTGTTGGCGGGCTCCGGCCCATTGCATTCGCGCCCCGGACGACGAGCGGGAAGGCATCGTTCGTCCTGGCTTTGCGCCATAGGGTGTGCGGCCGGTTTTGTGTGGCCCAGGGATTACGTGTTCTGTTGTCCTCTTTCTGCCTCGGTTCGGCACGCGTACAACGCCATCAGGCTCGATGGAGCGCAGACGCGCCGATCCGGGTATCTCTATCTCGGTGACTTCCAAACGTACCGGCCGGCTGTGACCGCCTAGGTCCGGGGCAGGCGCCCCTGGGTCTCAGCCCGGGCACCTCAGAAGTTGCTTCGGAGACTATACAGGTCTTCAATCGGATCCTGGTGCAGGGTCGATGTTTTCAATGACAACGGACGCGGGGAGCCCACCGTGCGGTGGGGTCGTAATCCCAGGTCAGCAGCCCAATGAGTCGGTCGCGGGATCAGCGAATGGGCCGTAAAGATGGAATCAGGGGAGAAAACATGCGTTCTCGGAGGCATCCTCGCCAAACGCCCAGGCCATAGGCGAAATCGTCGGCCAGAGAGGCGGCTGACCACCGCAGTGGATCAAGGGCAGGGCGCCGCCGCAGCCATTCGCCCGTGGGCGGCGCCAACAAGAGGGCAAGAGCCGACCAGCGGTAGCGCCGGCTGGTGGCCGCCACCGCCACCAATACCGGTCCGGCGACGACGGTGCTGGCCCGACCGAGGCCTTCCACGGTGGCAATGAGGGCCTCTCCGCTCCAGCGAGCCACCAGATCCGGCGGTATGCCCGCTTTGGCCGCCCGGCGCCCCAGGGCCATTGCGGACAGCACCGACAAGGCGCCGGCCGGGATCGGGCGGCGGCAAAGGGCCAGGGCGACGGCGGCCGCGGGCAACGGCCGCACCACGGCAGGGGCGAGGCGACCCCGGTGCCGGCGGGCCAGGGGTGCGGCCGAGGTCCCGTAGTGGTACCGCCGGCTGAGCAACCCGAGCCAGGTGCTGGGCTCACCGTGGTCGACCGCCACCGACGGAACGTACCGAGTGTGCCAACCGGCGTCACCCATGCTCCAGACCAGGTCGACGTCCTCGCCGTAGCGCAGCGCGGGCGCGAACCCGACCCCGAGGGCCGAACGACGGACGACCAGCGCCGCAGTGGGAACATAGGAGACCGGCCGACCTGGCCCCACCTCACCCTCGCGTGGCCCGAGGTCGAGCGGCGATCGGGCCGATCCGTAGCGATCGAGAAACGTTGCTCGACCCGATCGGGAGACGGTGATCGGAAGCACCCGCGGGGCCACGGCACCGATCTCGGGATCACCGAACAAGCCCACCAGTTCGACGAGCCAGTTGGGGTCGGGTACGCAGTCGCTGTCGAGGAAGGCGATCAGGTCGGTCCGCACCTCGGGCAGCGCATCGTTGCGGGCGACGGCCGGGCCGCCGGAGTGCTCCCGCACCACCAGTCGGGCTCGATGCCGACGACAGACCTCGGCGATCGGGCCCGGGCGAGCGGAGCCGTCGTCCACCACCACGACGGGCACATCGGGCCCCACCGCGTTGAGGCAACGCTCGAGCAGGTCGGCCCGGTCCTTGGCCGGGATGACCACGGTCACATCGCCGATGTCGTGGGCGGCCGGAGGTCGGGGGTGGGCCATGCCCGCGTCGACCAGCCGCCGCCCCAGGCGCCGTGCGGCCACCGAGCCGCGGCTCCCGGCGATCAGGCCGGCGAGGGCGGTCCGTCCCGACCCGCTGAGCCGGAGGAGTCGTCCCGGATACCCGCCGACCAGCGCGTTGCCGCCGTCGAGAGTTCGCACCGACCGGTCGATCACCAGGCGCCAGCCCGGTGGCAGCGGGGTCAAAGGGTCAGGCCGCCGTCCACTGCGACATTGGCACCGGTCATGCCGCTGCTCTCGGGACCGGCCAGCCACACCAGCACGGCGGCGACCTCGTCCGGGTCGAGCAGCCGTTCGAGGACCTGCTGGTCGGCGAATGACTGGGCCGACTCCAGGCGGTACAACCGGGCGCTCTCTACCAGGATGTCCGTGTCGGTGGAACCGGGGCTCACCGAGTTGGCCGTGATCCCCGTTCCCCGTAGCTCGGCGGCGAGGCCCCGGACCAAACCGACCACCCCGGCCTTGGCCGCGCTGTAGACGGCCAGCATGGGCATGCCGCGGGCGGCGGCGGCCGAGGCGACAGCCAGGAACCGTCCCTGGCGGGGAGCAGGCCGCCGGAGGAGGGCCGGGATCCCGGCTCGGGCCGCGACCAACACCCCGCCGAGGTCGACGTCGAGCACCGCCTTTTGCTCGTCTTCGGGCATCTCCCACTGGGGCACGCCGCCGGCGATGACACCGGCGGCGGCGATGACCGCGTCCACGCCCCCGAACCGGCGCTCGGCGATGTCGATGGCCTCGGTCATGATGGTCAGAGAAGTGGCGTCACCCACCACGGCGAGGCCCTGATCGCCCGCGGCCTCGATGACCGCGCGCAGCTGGTCGGCCGTGCCCATGGCGTAGGGCAAGCGAGGGTCGTCGGATCCCCGGTCGATGGCGACCACCGACCAGCCTCCGGCGACCAGGCGCCGGACGGTGGCGGCCCCGATGCCGCGGGCCGCGCCGGTGACCACCGCAGTCCGGGTCACCGGTGGTGGGTGGATGTGAGAACCCGCATCCAGTCGGTCACAGTTGCCTCCAGGTCGTCGATGGCCGCGGCCAGGAGGCGGCGACCCTCGTCGGCCGACGCCCCGGTCGGGTCGCCGAGTACACCATTCTCGCTCACGGCCCTGGTCCCGCCGGCCGACAGGCGGGGCAGGAGCTCGGCCAAGGGTTCCCTGTTTCCCGGTTCGGCCCGGTCGAGTGCAACCCGATCGGGAGCCGCGGCCAGCATGACCGAGGTCTCGACCAGGCCGGCATGGGCATCCCCCTTCCATCGGGGTGCCCATGCCCGCACGTCGCGCCCTTCGGCCCGGAGGCGACTGACGGCGCTGTTCACCGGGTCGGCATTGCCCCCGTGGGTGGAGACCAGCAGCATGCGCCCGAACGAGTCGGCCGCCGAACGCCCCAGTTCCACCAGGAGCAGCTCGGTGGCCTCCCGCCCGATGGACAAGGTGCCCACGAATCCGGCGTGTTCGCCGCTCGAGCCATACGACAGGGCCGGCGCCACGATGACATCGGGTCGCCGGTCGGACAGACCGTTCACGATGGCCTCGGCGATGACGGTATCGGTGGTCACCGGGAGGTGGGGCCCGTGCTGCTCGGTTGCGCCCACGGGGACGGTCAACACCCCGGCGGGAACGTCGGGCCACGCCAAGGACGAGAGCCGGGACGAGAGCCGGGACGGGCTCATGATGCCGGGCCGGCCTGATCGTCATCGAGGTACCCGTGCCGGGCCAGGAAGGCGAGCAGGGCATCGGCTGCTTCCGACGCGCCGACTGGGCCGATGATGGTCGGCGGCTCGTGGGCCACCAGGGCGCCGGTGAGCGACAAGAGCCGTTGGCGTGCCGCACCATCGGGGGGCGGTATCACCCTGGTTCGGGGCCGGTAGGGGACCGACGGGCCCAAGGTCACCGGTCCGGCACGGCCGTCGGTGGTCATGGCGGCCGGCGAAGCAGTGGGGACGGCGGTACCACCCGCGGCCAGCGTGGCCGGGAGCGATGCCCTCCGGAGCCGCACCCCGGCTGCCTCCACCGAGCACACGGCGAGCTGGGGCACGCGGAGGCGCTCGCGCCTTCCACCGTCGAGACGCCGCTCGGCCAGGACACCTCCTGTGGCCGCCTGGAGGTCGACCAGGCCGAGGGCCTGGGCCGCCCCGAGCTCGTGGGCCACGAAGGCGGGGAAGGCCCCCGTGCCCCGGTCGGAGGAGTGGTCACCGCAGATCACCAAGGCTGGAGGGCCGGCGGCCTGCACACCGGCGGCGACGGCTCGGGCCACTGCCCGCTCGTCTCCACCCACCTCGTCCACGAAGCTCTGCGCCGAGCCGAGCTCCCCACCGCCGGCGTGCCCGGTCAGACCCCCGCCGTCGGCGGGCCAGGGGATGCGCAGGACCTGGCAACCGAGGGCCATCATCTCGCGCAGCGTGGCGTCGGCCGCCGGCGGCCCCGCCGTGACCACCATGACGCGAGCTGACCAGGCTTCGGCGATCCGCAGGGCGTGCTCGACGGCGGCCTCATCCGCTGCCGACAGCCCGGCACGATGCACGTCCCGGGTGATCGCTCCGGTCAGGGGGTCGACGTCGGGTCGCAGGTCGCTGAAGCGGACACAGGCGACGACGAGCGGTGTCCCCGGTCGTGGGCCGGTGGGTGTCATCACCTCAGCCGTGCCGGAACTCGACGCCGTGGCCGCCGTCGGGATAGGTCCACGTCAGTGCGCCCTCGTGGTTGCAGACCATGTAACAGGTCCCGCACTCGAAGCACTCCTCGTAGTTGAACAGCACACCGCCGTCGGCGGTGGGGGCGAAGAGGTTGGCTGGGCAGGCGGTCACGCATGCCTTGGTGGTGCACGACCGGCAGACATCCGAGTCGACGACGATGTGGGCACGGGAGCCCACGCGGAAGTCGACGGTGGCCATGAGATCCTCGAACGAGGTTCCCAGGTAGCGATGGTCGAGCTCCGGAGCGGCGCCAGCGCCGTGTTCGATGGCCGTCATCCGAAGATCCTCGCTGCTCGGATGGCGTCGCCGGCCAGTTCGCGGAGCTTCACGCCGTGACGGAGCGCGACCTGTCGGGCCAGTCGCACCGCACCGGGCTTGGGCCTGGGGTTGGTC
The DNA here is from genome assembly GCA_036495505.1 of Acidimicrobiales bacterium. Classification (GTDB taxonomy): domain Bacteria; phylum Actinomycetota; class Acidimicrobiia; order Acidimicrobiales; family RAAP-2; genus DASXMT01. Next base: position 9,558 of record DASXMT010000294.1, read on the forward strand.
ACCGTGAACATCCCCTCGACCAGATCGCACACCATCGCCGGGTATTGATGCTGGATCCGGTCGGAGAGCACGAGGGCGGGGGCTCGTCGCAGGCGTTTGTGGTCGGCCAATACGAATTGCTGCTCGAGGTCCGTCCGGTACGAGGACAGGCCCACTTCGGAGAGGTCGCCGGCGGCGATGGCCCGGTCAGCCGCCCGGCCGGCGGCGTAACCCGACCCGATGGCGAAGTTGACGCCCTCGAGCCAGATCCCCGCGGCCAGGGTCATGGCAGCCGCGTCCCCGGCGATCAGCATCCCGTCCATGGCCAGCTTGGGCATGGTGTCGTAACCGCCCTCGGGGATCATGTGTGCGGCGTACTCCTTCACGTCGGCTCCCCGGAGGTAGGGCGCGATCGAAGGGTGGGCTTTCAGGTCGGTGATGATCTCCTCGGGGCGCACGCCCGACTTGGCCAGCTCGGGGAGCGAGAGGACCACCCCGATGGCCACGGAGTCGGAATTGGTGTAGAGGAATCCTCCGCCGGGGATGCCCCGCGTGCACCCGACCATCTCGATGTCCAGACCCTCGTGGCTGTGCACCCCGAAGCGCTCGTTGATCACCTCGGTGGGGAGGCCCAGTACCTCTTTGACGCCAAGGGTGTGATGGTCGGCCTGAGCACGGGGGAGGAGCCCGGCCTCTTTGGCCAGGAACGAGTTGACTCCGTCACAGGCAACCACCAACTTCGCCGCCAGGTCGCCGTCGGCGCGGTCGGTCCGCACGCCCACCACCCGACCGGCCTGGTCGCGGAGCAGGCCGGTCGCCACCGTCGAGGTGACCAGCTGGGCCCCGGCCTCGACGGCCTTGCCCGCCAGCCAACTGTCGAAGTCGGCCCGGTACGTGGTCATCCCGTTGTAGGGCGGGGACCCCCAGGACTGCGACCGGTAGTCAACCGACAGGGATTGGTCGGCCGTCATCATCATGGTCGACCGGCGGACCACCCACCGCTCGACCGGCACCTCGTCCCACCAGCCGGGGATCAGGCCGTCGAGGACGCGTCCGTAGACGACACCGCCGTAGACGTTCTTCGAGCCGGGGAACAGCCCCCGCTCCACCAGCACCACCGACCGACCCGCTCGGGCCAGGGCCAGGGCCGCCGCTGAACCGGCCGGGCCGGCCCCTACCACCACGGCATCGAGCATCGCTGTCTCAGACCGTGCTGTCTCGGGCCTTGTTGTCTCAGGCCTTGTTGTCTCAGGCCTCGCTGTCTCAGGCCTCGCTGTCTCAGGCATTGGGCACCTCGTTCGGAACGGGAAGGTCGAATCGGTGGGCCAGCGCCACCAGGAGCCCACCGGCGTCGGTCACCAGCCCGAGATCGGCCATGGCCGTCATCGGGCACGACGGGTCCGTGTTCACGCTGACGATATGGCGCGGCGCGCCGATACCACCAGTGTGCTGGGTGGCCCCGGACACGCCGAATGCGATGTAGAGATCGGGGTCGATCGTGACCCCGGTGGTGCCGATCTGGCGTTCATATCCGGTCCACCCGGCGTCGGTGGCCACCCGGGTGGCGCCGGCCGACGCGCCCAGGACGCCGGCCACTAGGCCCAAGAGGTCGAACCGAGCCCGCGCTGCCTCGTCGCCATCGGTGCCACTGACCAGACCGGCCCCGCCGGCGAGCACCCGCTGCGCCTCGCTGAGGTCCATGGTGGCCGGATCGGGTTCGAGCACCTCGAGCACCTCGGGGTCCGACACGGGCCCGGCCGGCTCTGCCAGCACGACCGGCTGGCTGGGCTTGGCCGCGGCGACGGGCGTGACCGTGCGGACGCCGGGGATCAGCGTGGCCACCGCAGGCCCCTCGACCCGAACCGGGATGAGGAGCCGGTCGTCGAGTCGGGACAGCCGGGCCGCTGCTCCCACCGCCCCGTCGTCCATGGTCACCTCGACGGCATTGGCCAACAGGGGCCGGTCGAGCGTGGCGGCGAGGCGAGGGGCCAGGTCCCGGCCGTCGGGGGATGCCGGCACGATGATCAGGGGAACCGTTCCCACCATCGGGGCCAGCGCGCCGGCCAACGCTCCAACCCCCAACCCGGGACCGGTGTCGCACCACCAGGCTTGCTCGGCCGCACTGAGCGCGTCGGCCGCTTCCTCGGCCCCCGAGCCGACCACCAGAGCCAGCCCGCCGGCCTCGGCCGTCGCCTCGTCTCCGCCGCGGGGGAGTTGGCCCGATCGGGCCACGATGATGGCCAGTGGCCGTCCGATCGGGAAGATGCCGCTCACAGCGCCACCGCCACGCGATGGCCCTCGATCACCGCGGCGTGGGCCCGGCGCGGAGCGAGGCAGTCACCGATCCGATGGACCGGGAACGGGGATCCCTGGAGCTCCCGCCACAGCCGGTCCTCGGGCTGTTGGTGGACGGCGCACACCACCCAGTCGCAGGGACGCAGCTCGTCGCGGCCGGTCGGGTGGTGCTGGAGGGTGAGGATCACCCCGCCGTCGGGCCCCTCGGCCACCCCCATGGGGACGAGGTCGGTGCTCTGACTGATCCCCTTGGCATGGGCTTTGACGTTCCAGGTCTCCATGTCCAGCGTGATCCCCAGGTCCTGACCGACCACCATGCCGTTGGCGGCAACCTCGACGCGGCATCCTCGGTCGGCCAACAGCTCCGCGGTGGCCGTCGCCTGGTGGAACCCGAGCTCGTCGATGAGGACCACGTCCCCTGACGGGGTCACCCGGCCCTCGAGCACATCGCGCACATCCACGATCCTGGGATGGCCCCCGGACCACCACGGGGCCAGCGGGCGGGCCCCCGTGGCCAGGACTACGACGTCGGGATGCTCGGCCCGGATCAGGTCGGCATCGGCCTCGGTGCCCAACCGCATCTCCACGCCGAGAAGCCGCGTCTGGGTGATCAAGTTGCGAACGATGTCGAGGAACTCGGCCCGGCTGGGAACGCTGGCTGCCACTTGGACCTGGCCGCCGAGCCGATCGTGGCGCTCGACGAGGGTGACGTGGTGTCCTCGCTCCGCCGCAGTGACCGCAGCCTGGAGGCCGCCGGGTCCGCCACCGATCACCAGCACGCGGGATCGGCGATGGGGGGCGGGGAGCGGAACCGACTCGCGCCCGGTGCGGGGGTTCTCGATGCAGCCCAGCCATCGGTTCAGTCCCATGCGGCCCACGCACTCCTGGTTGCACGACAGGCAGCTGCGTATCTCAGTGGCGTGTCCGGAATGGGCTTTGGTCGCGAAGTCGGCGTCGGCGATCTGCCCGCGGACCACCCCAACCAGGTCGCACTGCCCGGACTCCAGGGCCCGATCGGCCTGGAGCGGGTCCTTGAAACGGCCCACGCCGACCACCGGGATACCCACCGCTTGGCGAATGGCGCTGGGGATGAACATGGCATACCCGGGTGGGACCTGCATGCTGGCCTCGATCATGTACAGCGTGGCCGTGGCCACGCCGATCGACGTGTTGATGTAGTCGACCCGGCCGCTGGCGTCCACCATCTCAGCCACGGCGACGGCATCGTCGATGGTGGTTCCCCCTTCGATCAGCTCGTCGCCGCAGATGCGCACGCCTAACACCTTGTCGGTGCCGATCGCCTCTCGTACGGCGTCGACGATCTGGAGCAGCAGCCGTGCCCGATTGGCCAGTGGGCCGCCGTAGCGGTCGGTCCGCCGGTTGGTGGCCGGCGACAGGAACCCTCGGACGATGGACGAATGGGAGCACTGCAGTTCGATCCCGTCGAACCCACCGGCGATGCAGTGGCCGGCCACCGCGGCGTAGCCAGCCACGATCTCTTGGATCTCGTGGGGCTCGACGGCCTTGGGCACCTCCCGGAACAGGGGATCGGGGACCGGGCTGGGCGCCCAGACCGGTAGGCGCGAGTACATGCTCGAGGCCTGGCCGCCGTTGTGGTTGATCTGGGCCAGGATGGGGACGTCATGGGCGTGGACGGCCTCGGTGATGCGCCGGTAGCCGGGGATGACCGCCGGGTTGAAGCCGTGGATGAGCTTCTCGTAGGGCCAGTCGGTGATGTGGGTGGAGTGCTCCTCGGTGACGATCAGCCCGGCGCCCCCCGCCGCTCGGGCCGCGTAGTAGGCCGCGTGCTGGGCGGTGGGCAGCCCGTCCTCGGCGTAGTTGGTCAGGTGGGCCGAGAAGACGATCCGGTTGCGGACGGTCAGGGGCCCGATCCGCAACGGCGTGAACAGGTACCGGTAGTGTCCGGCACTGCTCATCGGTCGGTCCCGGAGTTCATGGTTCGGATGGGGCTCTACTCAGCGGGCGTTGGCGCCGGCGTCGACGGACAGGGTGACCCCGGTGACGTATGTCGCCTCGTCGGAGGCCAGGTAAAGGATGGTGTTGGAGATATCCCTCGGTTCCAGGGTCTCGACCGGCAGTGTGTTCGAGAAGATGGGGGCGAGGTCGGGGTGGGCTTCGAGGAGGCTGTCCATCGAGTACATGGCTTCGAGCAAGGGGGTGTCGACCCCGGTGGGATGGACCGTGTTGACCCTGATCCTGTGCTCGGCCAGCTCGTTGGTGAGCACCCGCATGATGCCGACGACCCCGTGCTTGGCTGCGACGTAGGGAGCGAGGAATGGCTGTCCCTTCAACCCGGCCGTCGAGCTGATCAGGATCATCGCCCCGCCGCCGGCGGTGATGAGATGCGGGGCGGTGACGAAGCACGTGTTCCACACGCCGGTGAGGTTGATGTCGATGATCTCCTTCCAGACCTCCGGGGTCACCTCGTCCCAGGGCTGCAGCGTGCAGATGCCGGCGTTGGCCACGACCACGTCGATCTTGCCCAGCTCCGATGCGCCCTCGCCGGCCGCACGGCGTAGCGCCTCCTGATCGCGCACGTCGGCAGAAAACGTGACCACCCGGCGACCGGCCGCCTCGACGTGTTTGGCCGTCTCGGCCAGTTCGTCGGCCGTACCCATCGCGTAGGTGGCGGAAGCCACGTCCTGACAGATGTCCACGGCGATGATGTCGGCGCCCTCCTCTGCCAGTCGAATGGCGTGGCTGCGGCCCTGTCCTCGAGCCGCGCCGGTGATGAACGCCACCTTTCCTTCAACGCGTCCCATTGAACTGGTTCCTCCTCGTGTCGGAGCTTGCGCCCCGGTCGTTGTTGGTCATGTTCGTTCGATCAGGTGTCCTCAGGGTGCGCCCGTCACGGCCAGCGGGGCGTTCCCGACCCGCGCGCTGCTCACCTCGAGCGCCCGACGCCGACCCTCGAGCACGGCCTCGAGCACGCTTCTAGGGGCCACACAATCGCCGGCCCGGGGTGTGCCCGGTCGGGCCAGGTAGAGCGACTCATCGGGCACCCGGTGGCTGCAGTCCACGAGGGCGGCACAGGGGACCGACCGCTGCTCGCCGGTCCACACGTCCTCCAGGAGGGCTTGCCCGTCGGCCACTTCCCGGAACCGGGCCCGGAGCTCTCGACGGACACCGGCTCGCGCCAGCCGGGTGTTGGCGTCGGCCAGGTCGCCGCTCAAGGAGAGCAGGGTGCCGGCGATCTGGTCCGGCGTGACCAGGGCGACCTCCCGGCCCAATCCCGCCAACCACTCTGCGATGCCGACGCCGATCGGTCCCCCGATGGGATCGTGGACCAGCACTGGCCCCTCGGGAACCGGGTCGAGGCCCCCCGAGAGGAGGGATGCGGCGTCGACCACGGTGGTTGACGCGTCCACCGGAATGCCCAAGGTCCCCGCCTGGGCCCCGGTGGCCAGGACGACCGTCCTACCCTCGGCTGTGGCCCGGTCCAAATCGGCGGGCGACACCTCGACATCGAGGGAGATGGTGACCCCAAGGCGCCGACACTCCGCCTCGAGCCAGGCCGGAAACAGGGCCAACCGCTCTCGTCCGGGGCCGACGGCAGCCGCCCGCAAGGCTCCGCCCACCGACGAGGTGCACTCGGCCAATTCCACGCGGTGCCCGCGCTCGGCCAGGACCCGGGCGCACTCGAGACCGGCAGGCCCCCCGCCGACCACCAGAACGTCCCGGGCCAGCGCATCGGTGCCCTCGATGGGTGGATCGTCGATCTCGTGGCCGCTGCCGGGCTCTCCTACGCAACTGATGATTGGGTTGCGGTTGTCGCGCACGTGGCAGGCCTGGTTGCACAGGATGCATGGCCGGATCCGTTGCGCCGTCCCGGCCCGGACCAGCTCGACCACACGGGGGTCGGCGATCTGTGCCCTGGTCATCTCGACCAGATCGGCCGCCCCCGCGTCCAGGGCGGCCTGGGCGGTGCCGGGGTCGACCATGCTGCCCTGGAGGACGACGGCGACCCGGCCCCCTGCCGCCTCGCGCATCTGGGCGCACAGGTCGAGGTTGAACCCCGGTGCGATGTGGGCGTCGGGGCGGTAGGCGGAGGCCGAGAAGGGGCCGCCCCGGACCACCACCAAGAGGTCGATCGTGCCGGCCAGCTCGGCCACGTGCTCCGCCGCCTGCTCGGGGGTGACCCCGGCCCACGGGGCCAGCTCGTCACAGCACAGCCGCACCGATAGTACCGAGCCACTCCCGACGGCCCGGCGGACGGCGGCCAGGACCCGGCGGGTCAGTTGCAGGCGGTCGGCACCGAAGGAGTCGGTGCGCATGTTGGTCAGGCCAGAGTGGAACTGGCGGAGGAGGGAGGTGGGTCCGATGTCCACCTCCACGCCGTCGAGGCCCGAGGCGGCAGCCATCCCCGCCCCCTCGGCGAAACCGGCCACCACCGAGGCGATCTCCGTCTCGCCCATCTCGGCCGGCATCTCCCGGCTCACCGCGTCGCCCACCGGGGAGGGAGCCCACAAGACGGACTGGGAGTAGGCGCTCGATCCCTGGCCGCCGGCGTGCCCCAGGCCGGCCAGCACCAGTGTGCCGTGGGGATGGCAGGCGTCGGCGACCGCGGCCCAGCCCAGGCCGCACCGGCTGGCCAACGGAGCCCGTTCGTAGGGCCAGTCCGACGGGTGCACCGAGGCGATCTCGGTCACGATGACACCAGCACCACCGGCGGCCCGCCGCTGGTAATAGGCGACGTGCCGGTCCGAGATGTCCCGTCCCCGTCCCAGATTGGTCTCGTGGGGCCCGAACACGACCCGGGAGGGCGCGCGCCGCCCGGCTAGCTCAACGGCATCGATGAGCCCGGGCATCGCTCAGCAACTGCTCGGGGTGGGCTCGAAGTTCGCCAGTGGGTTCTCGTCGCAGGCGCGGTCGGGCCGGCGAGGGGTGAAGGCCACCGCCACCGCCGTCTGCTCGGGTGCCGATGCCTCGACCGGGGCGCGGCGAGTGATGCGGGAGTGATCGAGCGAGGGCTTTGGCGGAGTGGCCTTACCCAGCTCGGCCAGCGACATCTCGCCCAAGCCCCGGACGCACTCGGGATCGGGTCCGTCCAAGGGCAGCCCGGTGAAGAACTTGGCCGCCATGCATCCACCCCGGCACGAGTCGTACTGGCCGCACGAACTGCACGCCCCACCCGACGTGGGCTGGCGCAATTCGAGGAACAGGTCCGACTGTCGCCAGACACCGGCGAAGCCACCCGCAGCCCGCACGTTGCCCGCCTTGAACTCGTCGTGGATGGCGAACGGGCAGGCGTAGACATCACCGACGGGGTCGATGAGGCACACGACCCGGCCGGCGCCGCACAGGTTCAGCCCGGGAAGGGCCTCGCCGAAGGCGGCCAGGTGGAAGAAGGAGTCTCCCGTCAGCACCTGTTCGCCGTGGGCCATCAGCCAGTCGTACAGCTCCCGTTGCTGGGCGGCGGTTGGATGGAGCTGGTCCCACACATCGGCACCCCGTCCCGACGGGCGCAGCCGGGTGAGTCGCAGCTGGGCCCCGTACTGGTCGGCGATGGCCTTGAACGCGTCCAGCTGGGAAACGTTTTCCCTGGTGATGACCACCGAGATCTTGAACCCCCGAAACCCGGCATCGGCCAGGTTCTGCATGGCCCCCACCGCCGTGGCGTAGGAGCCCTCGCCCCGGACGGCGTCGTTCACCGTCGCCGTGGCCCCGTCGAGCGAGATCTGGACGTCGACGTAGTCGCTGGCGGCCAAGCGCCGGGCCACCTCGGGGGTGATGCGCGACCCGTTGGTCGAGAACTTGACGCCGACCTGGTGAGCGGTGGCGTAGTCGACCAGCTCCCAGAAGTCCCGCCGCACCGTGGGCTCGCCCCCGCCGATGTTCACGTAGAACACCTGCATCCGCTGGAGCTCGTCGATGACGGCTTTGCACTCCTCGGTGGAGAGCTCATCGGGGTCACGCCGTCCCGAGCTGGACAGGCAGTGGACGCAGGCCAGGTTGCAGGCGTAGGTGAGCTCCCAGGTCAGACAGATCGGCGCGTCCAGTCCCAGCTGGAACTGGTCGACCAACTTGCCAACCGGTGCCGTTTTGACCGGCGCCGGTCCGACGGGTGCCGTTGTCGGTGGGGCCTCTTCGACCAGGGTCACGGTGCTGTCCTCTCACAGATCATGCCGGATGCGGCCAGGGTGGCCAGGGCCTTCTCGTAGCTGGGCATGGCCTCGTCACTGACCCCCGCGGCCCGGCAGGCTTCGGTTCCGCTCGGCTGGTCGCTCAGGGACTCGACGATGGCGAGCAAGGTCGGGCTCTTCAGGAACGAGAGCCGGCGGGTGCCGAAGTGATAGGCCAGGGCCCCGAACGACTCGGGTCGCAGCGCGACCTGAGGGCTCAGCGCCCACGGGCGGTCGTTGTCGAACGACACGGCCTCGCTCAAAGCGGTCGTTGACATGGGCGGCTTAGTAGACGCCGCACATCCCGTCGATGGAGACGTCCTCGACCAGGAGCTCCTCTTCGACCAGCTCTTCGTGCACGGCCTCGTCAGCGACCGGTGCCGTGGTCGTTGCTGCCTTCGGATCTGCCATGAGATCTGTCATGTGAGCCTCCCCAGTGGGTGTGCCGGTGCTCCCCGGCGTCTTGACGGTAGCGGATAACTTAGTGCACTCGATGCCATAATGGAAGCCCAGTGGTGAAAGAGTGGTGATCGTGGATGCACGGAGAGGGGCCGAGGCTGGGACCGAAGCACAGCCGATCCAGCCGGCGCCCATCGAAGCAGCGCCGACCGAGGTGGCGAGAGGTCGCCGGCCCAGCACCACTCGTGCCCATGTCGCCCGGGTGGCCCTCGAGCTCTTCGAGCGGAACGGGTTCGACGAAACGACGGTAGAGGACATCGCCGCCGCAGTGGGCATCAGCCGCCGGACGCTGTTCCGATATTACGAGTCCAAGCGCGACATCGTCTGGGGCGAGTTCGCCGTCGAGCTCGGCCGACTCCGCCAGCACCTGCACGATGCTCCGGCCGACGAGCCGTTGATGGACGTCCTTCGCCGCGCCGTGGTGAGCACCAACCGATTCGGCGCAGGCGAGCTCGACGAGCTCCGGATCCGGGTCAACCTGATCAGCACCGTTCCCACCCTGATCGCCCATTCAGCGTTGCGCTACGCCGAGTGGCGTCAGGTGGTGGCCGATTTCGCCGCCGCGCGCCTGGGCGAAGAGCCGGATGAACTGGGCCCCCAGACCGTGGCTCACGCCGCGCTGGGAGCAGCCATGGCCGCCTTCGCCCGGTGGGCCCATCACGACGTCGAGGACCTGTCCGCCGAAGTGGATCGAGCCCTCCGGCTCCTGGCCACCGGCTTCAGTCCCTGATCAACGTGGGTCGGGCCGGCGCCGTTGGGTGCCGCCGGACCGGGTGATAGAACGCGTTACAATTCGTGATCGAGCACCGACCTGGACGCCCAAGGCGGCATCACGGGCGCTCGACGGACAACCGAACGCGGCGCGAAGCTGGCGGCAAAACAAGGGGAGGCCTACCCATGAAGATCCGAGCGGCACTGTGCACCGGGCTCCACCAGCCCTGGACGATCGAGGAGATCGACGTCGAGCCTCCGGGCGCACACGAGGTGAAGGTCCAGATGGCCTACGCCGGGATGTGCCACTCGGACGAGCATCTGCGCTCGGGTGACATGAGCGTGGCCCCCGAGATCCTCCAGGTGTTCGGGGTCAAGTCGATGTTCCCCATGGTCGGCGGCCACGAAGGGGCGGGCATCGTCACCGAGGTCGGCCCGGGCGTGGAGACGGTGGCAGTCGGTGACCATGTGTCCTCGTCGTTCATTCCCTCGTGCGGGCGCTGCTACTGGTGCGCCTCGGGCCGCCAGCATCTGTGCGACCTGGGCGTCGCCACGTTATGCGGCCCGATGATGAGCGACGGCGAGTGGCGCTACCACGTGAACGGGGAGAACCTCAACCGGATGACCCAGCTGGGAACGTTCTCCGAGGCGATGGTGGTCAACGAGGCGTCGGTGATCAAGGTGGACCCCAACGTCTCCCTGCGCGCCGTCGCCCTCATCAGCTGTGGACTGTCCACCGGCTTCGGCTCGGCCGTGGAACGGGCCAAGGTGCGGCCAGGCGAGGTCGTGGTGGTAGTCGGAGCCGGCGGGGTCGGGTCGGGTGCGATCCAGGGAGCCCGCATCGCCGGGGCCCGGGCCATCGTGGCCGTCGACCCGCTGCCGTTCAAGACGGACAAGGCCAAGCTGATCGGGGCGACGCACAGCGCCTCCTCGATCGAGGAAGCAAACATGCTGCTACCCGAGCTCACTGAGGGACGGATGGCCGACGTGGTGGTCCTCACCCCGGGCGTGCTGACCGGCGACCTGATCGCCCCGGCCATGCAGCTGGGCTCGAAGGATGCCCGGGTGGTGGCCACTGCCATCGCCCCCTTCGACCAGATCGACGTCAAGCTCAACCTGTTCAATTTCGCCATGTTCAACCAGGCCCTACTCGGGACCGTGTTCGGCTCGGCCAGCCCACGGACGCAGATCCCCAACCTGATCCGCCTCTACCAAAGCGGCCAGCTCGAGGTGGACGAGTTGATCACCCACGAGTACAGCCTCGACGAGGTGCAAAAGGGCTACGACGACCTGGCCGCTGGACTCAACATCCGAGGTGTGGTCAAGTTCGATAGCTGACCGATCGTGGGTGGTCGGTCGGACCGGTATGGCGAGAAATTCGGTCAGTAGGAGAAGAACGCGGTCCCCCCTGGGCTGCCCACTACGCTGACCGGCACACCCGCGACCGGAGGCTGTGCGTGGCATTCGACCTAACTGCACTATTAGAACAGCATCGAGGTGAGAACTTCGAGCTGCACACCGAGTTCATGAACCCCCAGATGGCCAAGATGCTCAAGACCATCGGCTTCGACCGGTTCTACGTCCGCGGCGAGGGCTCGATGCTCATCGACGACCGGGGCGACCGATACCTCGATCTGCTGTCCGGCTTCGGCGTGTTCGCCTTGGGCCGCAGCCACCCCGGGATCAAGGATGCGTTGCACCAGGCGCTCGATGCCGACCTGCCCAATCTGGCCCAGCTGGACTGCGCCGTACTTCCCGGCCTGTTGTCCAAGGAGCTGGTGGCCAGGTCCCATCCCCGCATCGAGCGGGTCGTCTTCACGAATTCGGGGGCCGAAGCCGTCGAGGTGGCCATCAAGTTCGCCCGCTACAGCACCCGGCGCTCGCGCATCCTCTACTGCGACCACGCCTTCCACGGCCTGACCAACGGTGCCCTGTCTCTCAACGGGGGCGCGGATTTCCGCAATGGCTTCGGTCCGCTGCTGCCTGGCTGTCAGCCCATTCCCTTTGGTGACGCCGACGCGCTGGCCAAGGAGCTGGCCAAGGGGGACGTGGCCGCGTTCATCGTCGAGCCCATCCAGGGCAAGGGTGTCTACATGGCCTCCACCGAGTACTGGGCTGCAGTCCAGGACCTGTGCCGTCGTCACAAGACGCTGTTCGTGGCCGACGAGGTGCAGGCCGGTCTGGGGCGCACAGGGAAGTTCTACGGCCACGAGCACTGGGGGGTCGAACCCGACATCATCACCGTGTCAAAGGCCCTCTCGGGTGGGTACATCCCTGTGGGTGCCATGTTGTGCTCGGGTCGAGTGCTCGACAGCGTCTACAGCTCCATGGACCGGGCCGTCGTCCACTCCTCCACATTCGCCCGGAACCAGATGGCCATGGTCGCCGGTCTGGCCACGCTGGCTGCCATCGACGAGGAGGGGATCCTGGAGCGCACCCGGCGGTCTGGCGACCGGTTCATGGAGGGCCTGGCTCCACTGGTCGACAAGTACGAGCTCTTGCACGAGGTGCGGGGCAAGGGACTGATGATCGGGCTGATCTTCGGCGAGCCCACCGCCCGGGCGGCGAGGGCCCGGTTCAAGATGATGGAGCTGACCCGCAAGGGCCTGTTCGCTCAGACGATCGTCGTGCCGCTCTTCCACCGTCATCAGATTCTGACCCAGGTTGCGGCGGACAACGTGAACATCATCAAGCTCCTGCCTCCTCTCAACATCACCGATGCCGAGATCGACTCGTTCATCGCCGCGCTCGATGATGTCCTGGCCGACGCCCACCGCAGCTCGGGCCTCCTGGTGGAAGTGGGGATGACCATGGCCAAGAACACGTTGCGTCGCCCCCGCGATCGCAGCGATGCGGTCGCCGTCGCCGGGGCGCCGGTCTGATGGCTGCGGAGCCCGGCGACACGTGGTCCCTCGTCCCGGACGATCGGGTGCTGGTGACCGGCGCCGCCGGGTTCATCGGCTCGGCCGTCACCCGCGAGCTCTGTGCCCGTGAGGTCCACGTGGTGGCCATGGTGCAGCCGGGGGCCGACCGCGGCAACCTGGACGGCCTCGACGTCGAGGAGGTGGAAGCCGACCTGCGTGATGCTGCGGCGGTGACCAAGGCAACCGACGGCTGCCGGGCCGTCTTCCACGTCGCTGCGCTATACCAGTTCTGGGCCGAGGACCCCGAATCGTTCTACACCATCAACGTGGGGGGCACCCGCAACGTGCTGGCCGGTGCCCGCCAGGCCGAGAGCGAGCGCGTCGTCTACACCAGCACGGTGGGCACGCTGGGCCTGAAGGGCGCCACCCAGGGTCGCCCGGTGGACGAGACCTCCTATGCCCACGTCGACCACCTCTTCGGTGGCTACAAGCAGTCCAAGTACGTCGCCGAGCACGAGGTCCTGCGCGCCGCCGCCGAAGGCCTTCCGGTGGTGCTGGTGCAGCCGACCACCCCGGTCGGTCCCCGAGATCGAGGTCCGACCCCGACGGGGAGGACGGTGCTGGAGTTCTTGAACGGTCGCATCCCCGTGTTCGTCGACACCACCTTGAACATCGTCGATGTGGAAGACGTGGCCCACGGCCATGTGCTGGCCGCCGAGCGAGGGTCGGTGGGCCGCAGCTATATCCTCGGCGGCGAGAACTTGTCGCTCCACCAGGTGCTGGGCGGCTTGGCCGCAGTGACCGGTTTGCCCGCACCCACGCGTCAGGTTCCGAGCGGGTTGGCCCTGGCCGCAGCCCATGTTTCCGAATTGATCGAGGGACGGCTGCTCCGCCGGGCACCGTCGGTTCCACTGGAGGCAGCCAAGATGTCGACCACCCAGATGTCCTTCGATGACAGCCGGGCTCGCTCCGAGATCGGGTACACCTCCCGACCGGCGCTCGATGCGCTGGAGCGCGCCGCCCGGTGGTTCGCCGAGAACGGCTCGGTGCGATCGGAACGCCTGGCCCGCTTCACCTGGGTGGCCTGACCGTGCGACTGGTGATCGGCTCCGACCATGCCGGCTTCGTCCTGAAAAGCGCCGTCGTCCAGCACCTCGAGGGCCAGGGACACGCAGTCACCGACATCGGGACCCACTCGATCGAGCCCGTTGACTACCCGCCCATCTGTGCCGACGTGGCCAGGAGGGTGGTGCACGGTGAAGGCGAACTGGGCATCGTCATCGGCGGCAGCGGCCAGGGCGAACAGATCTCGGCCAACAAGGTGCACGGGGCCCGGGCCGCACTTTGTCATGACGAGTACACCGCTCGCTTCGCTCGGCGACACAACGACGCCAACGTGCTCTCGCTCGGTGCCCGGGTCGTCGCCACCGAGCTGGCATTCGACATCGTCGACGTGTTCCTGGCCACCGAGTTCGACGGCGGTCGGCATGTGGCCCGTATCGCCGAGATCTCGGCCATCGAGGCTGAAGAGGACGCTGCGCCTCCGGGCAGCCCACCACCTGCCCCCGCTTGATGGGAGGCCCACCGGGGGGTCGGGTCCGCTACGTGGCCGACGCCGTCGTGCCCTGTGACGGCTCGGGACGGATCCTGGTCCCCGGGGTGGTCGAGGTGGAGGGGGACACCATCGTCTCCGTCGGGCCGGTCGGGGGGCCTTCCCGGGAAGCTGGTGACGGCCCCGAAGCGAGAGCCCCTTCTGTTCCCGCCGGACCCGACAGCGACGGCGCCGTCACCGAGGTGCGGCTGCGAGGCCTCCTGTTGCCGGGACTGGTCAACGTGCACTGCCACTCGCCCATGACCTTGTTCCGGGGGACGGGTGAGAACCTCCCGCTCGATCGCTGGCTGGCCGAGGTCCTGTGGCCCCGCGAGGCCCGGCTCACGCCGGACGACGTCTACTGGGGCATGACGCTCGGCGCCTCCGAGCTCCTCCGCTGCGGCGTCACCACCACCTCGGAGATGTACTTCTTCGAGGACGCGGTGGCCGACGCCGTGCTGGCCGCAGGCTCGCGTGGCATGATCTGTCCCGGTGTGCTGCAGCTCCCCGGGCTCGAGGACCAGTCCTGGTCGAAGCGGTTGTCCCAGATCGTCGACTTCCATCACCGGCGCCATGGGGAGGAAGACCGGATCGAGGTCGGCTTCGGCCCCCACGCCGCGTACACCGTCCCCCTCGATGTCCTGGTCCAGACGGCCGAGATGGCTCGGCAGCTCGATGCGCTGTTCCACATCCACGTGGCTGAGACCCGGGGCGAGGTCGATCGCTTTGCCGCCGAGCACGGATGCACTGTGCCCGCGGCGTTGGCCGATGCGGGCATCCTCGACGCTCGGGTCCTGGCCGCCCATAGCATCTGGCTTACCGACGCCGACCTCGATCTGTACGCGGCCCACGACGTGGCCGTGGCCCACTGCCCGCAGAGCAACGCCAAGCTGGCCTCGGGGGTGGCCCGCCTGGAGGACATGCTGGACCGGGGGATCCGGGTGGGGCTGGCCACCGACGGCCCGGCATCCAACAACGATCTCGACCTGTGGGAAGACATGCGGCTGGCGGTCATGCTGGCCCGGATCCGCAGCGGGGAGGCCACGTCTCTCCCCGCTGCCCGGGTCCTCGATCTGGTCACCCGTGGCGGAGCGGCGGCCCTCGGGCGCGATGACCTCGGCTCGCTGCGCGCCGGGGCCAAGGCCGACATGGTGCTGATGGACCTCGACGACCCGGCCTTTGTGCCCCTACTCGAGGATGCGCAGTTCATCGAGCACCTGGTGTGGTCGAGCCAGAGCCGGTTGATCTCCGACGTGTGGGTGGGCGGTAACCAGGTCGTGGCTGACGGTGAGTGCCTTACCGTCGAGGGACCGAAGGCTCGCCGCGAGGTACAACAGCGGGCCCGCCGCCTGGCCGGCCGCTGATCGGGCCGGTCAGGCGCGGTCGAGCCAGCAGATCTATGCAGGGAAGAAGTAGTCGTCCCCGGGCCGAAGCACTCGGACGAGCTCCAGCGGGCCACCGCATCCTGTTGTCTTGGGCAGGTCCATCGTCTCTCCGGTGGGAACCAGTTCGCCGGCGCCATACTTGGAGACCAGATCGCTCCAATCGAGCTTGTTGGTGAAGTTGAAGCACTTCACCTGGGACGCGTCATCGGTGTTGTACATGTTGAAACCCCACCCGTATATGTACGTTCTGAGCGTGTCGTTCTCGTAGCGAATCGTTTGCGTCGTTCCCCAATAGTCGCTCGACCATGTGTACGGGTACTTCGGCCAGACGCAGGCGTTCCAGTCGGAAATGGCCTCGCCGCTGCCGGCAATCACCGGTTTGCAGGTTTTGGGGTTGGCTCCCATCTGAGACTGCAACCAATCGTTCAGAGTCCCGTCTGACGAGCTCCAGCCGGACTGAAGGCTGGTGAGGTCGCTCATGAGCGGCACCTGCCACTGGTCGGCTGTCCCGTAGCCCAGCGAGGCCATGTGGGCGGCGAGCTGTCCGGCGGCCGAGGAGGGGTTCCTGGGCCAGTTGGGCTGGTTGGGGCCGAGGGTGTCATGAGGGTCGGTAATGCACGACGGCCCTGGGGGAAATGCCTGCGTGCTGCACACGGGCACACCGGGGCCTGAGGCATTGAGGAAGAACTGCTGGGCGCCACCGGGGACATCCACACTCCATTCCATGCGGTTCGACATCTCCACGACGACGCCCGGGGGAAGCGGTTTGAGCTCGGCGCCCAGCTCATCGTGTAGTGATCCGACCGTCGGCGCCGGCACCTTCTTGTCCAAGAAGGCCTGGAAGCTGGCCTTGTCTCCAAGATAGGGCTGTACGTAGCGGGTGTACATGGTGTCGACGGATGCGCCTTGGAGGGTTTCGACCTGGACGATGAGGTTGAACTGCAGGGCCTGGAGGTCGATCAGGTACTGATAGACGGCAT